>JBDSTJ010000696.1:0-17141 GCA_039928335.1 Streptosporangiaceae bacterium
CGACTCCGACCCGCTCAAGCGCAAGGTCCGGCTCAACCCGCTGCTCAACTTCGACGCCGGGCTCAAGGTCACGTCGTCGGTCCTGATGGCGATCCTGGCCAGTCCGGACACGATGGCCCAGCTGAGCACGCACGGCGCCGGTGACAGCCTGACCGTCGCACCACCGCCGACCACCGACGGCCCGTTCATCATGATCACCGCGGTGAGCGCGTCCGCCGCCGACGCCAAGCTCATGGTCGAGCGCACCATCACGAAGTCCGCCGAGGAGCTGCAGAGCCGGCAGGCCAACCTGGGCGCACCGCCCTCGACCTTCATCCACCTCGAGGTCGTCGTCCCCGCGACCCCGGCGGCCTCACAGATCAAGTCCAAGGTCCGCGGTGCGGCCGCCGTCCTCGGCGTCGGCGTCGCCCTCACCCTGACCCTCGTGTACGGCCTGGAGAGCTTCCTCACCCGACGCCGCCAGGACGACCTCCCCGTAGCGGAGCCGCAGGCGGGCACCGAGCCGGAGGACGAGCCGGCCACCGTGCCGGAGCCGGAGCCGGAGCGGGCGGGTTGACGCGGTGGCCGTGACGGAGCGCCGGCCCCTCCTGCGAGCGGACAGCGGGCTGGTCTCCCGGATCGACGGGGGCGTGCTGGCCTGCGTCTATGTGCTCACCCTGACCGTGGTCCCGGCGCAACTGGCGCTCAGCGGGCTGCCGCTCAACCTGCCGCCGTCGGAGCTCTTCGGCCTGCTGCTGGGCGGGCTGTGGCTGGTCTCGCACATGGTCGGGCCGCTCGGCATGGCCAAGGGCCGCAACCCGGTCCGGACGCTCGTCCTGGCCTATGTCGTGGTCCAGTTGGTCACCTACGGCAAGAACGCCGGGTTCGCCGGCCTGCCGGCCGACGAGCTCCAGTCGACCGACCGCACCCTGCTGGTGCTGTTCGGCTTCCTCGCGGTGGCGCTGTTCGTCTGCGACGCGGTCTGCACACTCCACCAGGTGGAACTGATCCTCAAAACGGTCGTCCTGGGCGCTTCGTTCATGGCCTTGATGGGTGCGATCCAGTTCCTGGCCGGCGTCGACCTGACCCGGCACCTGATCCTGCCGGGGCTGCGCTCCTATTCGGAGAACGTGACGATCCTGGAGCGTTCGATCTTCCGCAGGCCGGCCGGGACCGCGGGCCACCCGATCGAGTACGGCGTGGTCTGCGCGTTCGCGCTGCCGTTCGCCGTGCACTACTCGCTCACCGGGGCGCGGCCGTGGCCCCGGCTGCCGTCGCCGTGGTGGGTGACGACGGCGCTGCTCGCCTCGGGCGTGCTGTTCTCGCTGTCCCGGTCGGCGACGCTCGGAGTGGCAGCGGTCGGGTTGACCCTCTTCCCGCAGTGGACGTGGCGGCGGCGTCGGCAGATCCTGCTGCTCACGCTGGCGTTCCTGGTGGTGGCGAGGCTGGCGGTGCGCGGTCTGGTCGGCACGATCGTGTCGCTGTTCACCAACTTCAACAACGACGTGAGCATCCAGGGAAGGGAGAACGACTACGGGCCGATGCTGATCGAGATCGACCGGCATGTCTGGTGGGGCCGAGGCATCGGCACGTTCCTGCCGCTCAAGTACACCTGGCTCGACAACCAGTACCTGATGACCCTTGTCGAGAACGGCATCATCGGGATGACCGTCTTCATCCTGCTCGGAATGTCCGGCGTGTACGCGGCGTTCCGCGTACGGTCGAGAGTGCGGGACCCGCAGGTCAGGTCGATCTGCGTGTCGATGATCGCAGCGCTGGCGGTCTCCGGGATCACCGCCGCCACCTTCGACCTCATGGCCTACCAGATGATCTCTGGCCTGACCTTCCTGATCGTGGGTCTGGGCGGCGCGATGCTGCGCCACCTCGGACCCGAACGCGACACCCCCGCACCCCGTTGATCAACCCTCGGAGGCAAGGTGTTCCCCCGTTCCGCCCGGCTCGGCCCGGCTCTGGTCATCGTCCTGGGCACCACCCTGCTCGCGGGCTGCACCGGCGAGTCCGCCGACCCGCACGCTCCCCCGGCGCCGGTGAGCGACACGCCCGCGGCGACCTCGCCGCCGACGCCCGCCGAGCCCCCACCGGCCCTCGACCCCAAGTCCGCCGCGCCGCCGTCGGCCGACAGCACCCGCCGCACCGGCTGCCCGCCGGTCCCGGCCTATCCGACGCCGGCCTGCACGGGGGTGCCCGACGGGGTCAGGCTGACCGTGCACCAGGGCGACTGGGAGATCAAGGAGGCCGGAACCCGGGTCAGGGGCGTGCACGTCACCGGCCGGCTGCTGATCGCCGCCCCGGGCATCACGATCGTCGACAGCCAGATCGACGGGTTCGTCACCAACTTCAGCAGCGGCCCGGTCCAGCACCAGTACTCCATCACCGACTCGACCGTCGGCGCGGTGGGCGCGGACTGCAACCTGGAGACGGGGGTCGGCGGGGCGCACTACACCGCGACCCGGGTGGAGATCGTGGCGCACGGCGACGGCTTCGGCGACGCCGGCGACGACGTCCGGGTGCAGGACTCCTACGTCCTGCTCTGCGCCAAGACCGACGCGCACTCCGACGGCATCCAGGGGTTCAGGGGCGGCAGGAACGTCGTGGTCAAGCACAACACCTTCGACCAGCGGCAGGCCCCGCGCGACGGGATCACCGCCCCGGTCTTCATCTCCGACGGGTCCAAGGACGCGACCGTCGTGGACAACCTGCTGGCCGGCGGGAGCGAGACACTGCGGGTCTATGACGGCGGCGGGCAGCAGATCGTCACCGGCAACCGGATCGTCGACAAGGCCTGGGTGTTCGGCCCGGTGAGCGCGAGCTGCGCCACGATCGAGAAGTGGGCCGACAACCGGCTGGTCGAGATCGACAAGAACTACGTGGTGACCTCGGTGGGCGCGGTGCTGCCCTGCGTCGCCTGACCGAAGGACAGGGTGCCGCGGATGTTGCGGTAGGTGAACAGCACCGCGGCCCCGGCGACCGGCAGGCCGACGGCCAGGGTCACCAGGTCGTGCGGGGAGACCTCGCTCAGGCCGACCAGCACGACGGCCAGCACGAGCGTGACCCTGACCGGCCCGCCGAGACCCCTGAGCAGGCTGCGCACCCCGACTCCGGCCTTGCGCGCGCACCAGAGGTTGACCGGCACGGCCCAGGCGAACCCGACGGCGGCCTGGGCCCAGCCGATGCCGGGCATCCCCCACAGCCGGCCGCCGAGAATGCTCGCCGGCACCAGGACCGCGAGCCAGGCCGCCTGCGGGAGCATCGAGGTGAGCATCGAGTCGGCGGCGACCAGCAGGTTGAAGACAAGTTCGGCCAGCACCCGGGCCACGTTGGCGAGGGCGAGCCCGGCCAGCATGGAGGCGGCGGGCAGCCACGGCCGGCCGTAGACGACGCCGATGATCGGGTGGGCCAGTACGGCGAGGGCGGTGCCCGAGATCAGGACGATCCCGACGACCAGCCCGATCACCGCGGACGCCGTCTCCTCCAGGCTCCGGCCGTCCGTCCTGGCCTGCGCGAAGGTGGCGAGCGCGACCCGTTCGACGGTCGTGGACACGATCTGGATCGGCCAGTTGGCCACATTGGAGGCGATGAAGAAGAACCCGATCGCGGTCGGGCCGAGCAGATGCCCGGTGATCGCCTGCGGTGCGGCCTGCAAGCAGATCAGCAGGACCGCCGCCCCGGCCATGGCCAGGCCGAGTTGGGCGACCTGCCGCCCGTACCCGCGGTCGAAGCCGAATCTGGGCCAGCACCGGGTCGCGACCATGATGAGCACACCGACCAGCGCGGCACCGGTGACGTGCCCGATCGCCAGCGACCACGCCCCGAACCCGGCCGCGACCAGGGACAGGGTCAGCGAGATGTTGACGGTCAGCCCGACCAGGTCGGCGATCAGGCGTTTGCCCTGCTCGAAGTTGCGCTTCAGCAGGGACGCCGGCACCGACACGAACCCGTTGATCAGGATGTTGAGCGACATCAGCTGCAGGATCCCGGTGGCGTTCGGGCTGCCCAGCGCGCTGGCCATCACTCCGGAACCGGCCACCGCGGCGAGCGTGCAGACCAGCCCGCCGCCGACCGACAGGGTCCAGCACGTCGGCAGCATCTCCTGGACCGGCCGGTCGCTGCGGACCAGGGCCGCGCCGACCCCGAGGTCGTTGACGACCAGCAGGAACATCTGCATGGTCAGCGCGGTCGCGAACATGCCGTACTGCTCGGGGCTGAGGAACCGGGCCAGCACGATGCCCATCGCGAACGTCGCCGCCCGGGCCAGGACCGTGTTGAGCAGGCTCAGCAGCAGTCCCCTGCGGAACCTGCCGCCGAGCGAGGCCACCACGGCTCAGCCCCTCGGCCGACGGCCGGTCCGGGCCGCCCTCGCCACATTACGGACCATCGGGACCGCGTTGTGTCGCAGCCACACCGACATCCCGGCGTAGGCGCGGACCCGGTCCCGGCGGCTCAGCGGCACGTTGCCGACCGCCCGCAGCAGCCACACACCGTCCTCGGCGTTGGGCACGCTGACCCGGCGCGGCGGCAGCCCCTGGGAGGCCCGGAAACCGTGCGAGTCGACGCTCTCGCTGTCGCGCCGGTCGTGGTTGCGGTGCCGGAGCAGCGGCTCGTCGACGACGGTGAACCGGCCGCGCAGCGCCAGCTCCACGATGAGGATGCGGTCACTGCCCTTGATCGGGGCCTGGGGTCGGCAGGCGGCCAGGGCCGCGCGCCGGTGCAGCCCGTACAGCTGCAGGTTGAACACCGGCTCGGCGAGTTTCGCCTTCATCCGGACGATCGCGTCGGGGTGGTCGGTCCTGATCGAGTTGTGCCACTCCAGCAGCACCCTGCCCGCGGAGTCGATCTCCTCGGCGGCCGAGATCGCGGTGACCGCGTCGGGCTGGGCGTCCAGTGCGGCGGCGAGCCGGGACAGCCGGTCGGCCCGGTACTCATCGTCGGAGGCCGCGAAGGAGAACAGCTCGCCCCGGCAGTCGTGGATGATCTGGTTGTGGTTGCCGACCACGCCGAGGTTCCGGTCCCGCCGCAGGTAGCGGACCCGCTCGTCGGTGCGGGCCAGGTCCCGGCAGATGTCCTGGGTGCCGTCGGTCGAGCAGTTGTCGGCGATGACCAGCTCGAAGTCGGTGTCCTGGGCCAGGAGTGAGGCCAGCGCACCCTCGAGGTAGGGCAGCCCGTTGTAGACCGGCAGGCCCACGCTGATCCGGGGGGCGGCCGTCACCGGCTCACCACCCGGAAGGCGTCGTCGAGCCCGCCGTCGGCAGTCCGGTCGGCGAGTCTGGCCAGCCGGGTGAACCGGCGGTCGAACGCCGCCTGGGTCAGTTCGTGCTCCTGGTAGGCGGCGGCCAGCTCGGCGGCGCCCTCCGGCACCGACCAGAGGCAGTCGAAGTCCGGCAGCGCCTTGCGGATCCGGGCGAAGTCGACCCGGTAGGAGCGCGGGTCTCCGCCGGTCTCCCCGGTGACCCGCAGCTCCGAGCCGGGGACCGCGTCGGCGACGAACCCGGCGATCTCGCTGACCCGCAGGTTGTTGCGTTCGGTTCCGATGTTGAACGCCTGGCCGTGGACCGCCTCGCGGGGCGCGGTGAGGACCGCGGCGAACGCGCGGGCGATGTCCTCGGCGTGCACCAGCGGACGCCACGGGGTGCCGTCCGAGATCACCTTGACGATACCGGTGAGCAACGCGTGGCCGACCAGGTTGTTGACGACGATGTCGGCGCGCAGGCGCGGGGAGAACCCGAACGCGGTGGCGTTGCGCAGCGAGACCGGGGTGAAGCCGGAGTCGGCGAGCGCGAAAATGTCGTCCTCGACTCGTACCTTGGATTCCGCGTACGCGGTGACGGGCCGCAGCGGGGCGTCCTCGTCGACCAGTCCGTCGCCGCCGCTGGCGCCGTAGACCGAACAGGTGGAGGCATAGAGGAACCTCTCGACCCCGGCCTCGCGGGCGAGTGTCGCCAGGCGGGTGGCCGCGTGGTGGTTGATGTCGTAGGTGACCTGGGGGTGCATCGAGCCCAGCGGGTCGTTGGACAGCGCCGCCAGGTGGACGACCGCGTCGATGCCGGCCAGGTGCTCGGGCCCGACGTCGCGCAGGTCAACGGCGAACCCCGGCGGGTCCGCGGGGGGCGGGCCGAGGACGCAGTCGGCGTACAGGCCCGAGTCCAGGCCGACGACGTCATGGCCGGCTTCGGTGAGTACGGGGGCCATGACGGTGCCCAGATAGCCCTGGTGGCCGGTCAGCAGAACACGCACGCTTTGATCTCCTCTAAAAGGTCAGGATCGCCTTGGTCACGTGAAAAGCCTCCGCATAGCGGCTGTTGCACTGCACCCCGCGCACCCGCGCCAGGCCCCGGAACGTCTCGTCGTCGAACCAGGTCCGGCCGTGCTGCGAGGGGTAGCAGTCGTGCAGCAGCTCGGCCTTCTCGGCCAGGACCTCCGCGCTCAGCGGTACGAAGAAGCCCGGCTGTGCGAGGTCGGACTCCCATTTGGGGATTTCATAGCCGAGCAGGAGGTGGTCGCGGAACGCCGTCGGGACCAGCTTCGCCAGGCCGCGATGGTCCTGGTGGGCGTCGCCCGGCGCGGGGGCGAGGATCAGGTCCGGGTCGGTCCGCCGGCGTACCTCCTCGACGGCCTCCTTGGCGAGCTCCCAGTGCGCCGGCAGCCGCCCGTCGGGCAGGTCGAGGACGGTCACGTCCAGGTCCGCGCCGGGGCAGAACGCGGCCAGGGCCTTGCGTTCCTCCTCCTCCCTGGGGGTTCCCGCGCCGGACAGGACGAGCGCGGTGACCTTGGCCCCGGGGTGGGCCCGGCACAGGGTCAGCAGGGTGCCGCCCGCGCCGATCGGCCCGTCGTCGCAGTGCGCGCCGAGGACGAGGACCTCGCGGGCGGTGAGCCTCATCGTTCCCACAGCGCCCACGGGCGCTCCCCCCGCGTGTAGGCCTCGTCCAGGGCGGTGCGTTCCTTGACCGTGTCGGTGGGCTTCCAGTAGCCGCGGTGGGGGTAGGCGAGGAGGCGGCCCTGTTTGGCCAGCTCGGCGCAGCCGTCGGCGACCAGGTCGCCGCCTTCGGGGATCCAGTCGAAGATCTCCTGCCGGAGCACGAAGTAGCCGCCGTTGACCCACAGGGGCATCGAGGCCACCGGGGTGATCCCGCCGACCAGGCCGTCCTCGGCCAGTTCGATGCAGTGGAAGGTGTCGGACGGCGGGACGACCATCATCGAGGCCCCGGCCCCGCTGGCGGCGAACCGGTCGACCATCTCCGGCAGCGGTGCGTCGGTGAGCACGTCGGCATAGTTGGCCAGGAAGATCTCGTCGCCGTCCAGGTGGTCGCGGACCCGGCGCAGCCGTTCCCCGATCGGCGAGGAGATCCCGGTCTGCACGAACGAGATCGACCACTCGGAGATGTCGGTGGACAGCAGCTCCACCCGGCCGCCGCGCAGCACGAAGTCGTTGGACGTCGTCTCCTGGTAGGTCAGGAAGAAGTCCGTGAGGTGGTGCGACCCGTAGCCCAGGCACAGGATGAACTCGGTGTGCCCGAAGTGGGCGTAGTAGCGCATCACATGCCAGATGAGCGGGCGGGGGCCGACCAGCTGCATCGGTTTGGGGACGTCGCCGAGGGTGTTGGTACGCATCCGGGTGCCGAATCCGCCACAGAACAGAACGACCTTCACGGCTCGACGACCTCCAGTTCGGGAATCGGGAAGACCAGCCGCCCGCCCCAGTCACGGACATAGGACAGTTGCCCGGTCAGTTCCTCCCGCAGGTTCCACGGCAGGACCAGGACATAGTCGGGCCGGTCGGCGGCGATCCGCTCGGGCGGCAGGATCGGGATCCGGGTACCGGGGGTGAACCGGCCGTGCTTGTAGGGGTTGCGGTCGACGGTGTAGGCGAGCAGGTCGGGCCGGATCCCGCAGTGGTTGAGCAGGGTGTTGCCCTTGCCGGGCGCCCCGTAGCCGACGACCGTCCTGCCTTCGGTGGCCGCCTCGACCAGGAACCGCAGCAGGTCCAGCCGGACCTTGGTCACCCGGGCGGCGAAGTCGGTGTAGCCCGACGGGTCCAGCAGCCCGGCGGCCTTCTCCCGGGCCAGGACCTCGGCGACGCGCGGCCCCGGCTCACCGGTCGGTCTGGCCCAGAGCCTGATCGAGCCGCCGTGGGTGGGCAGCAGTTCGACGTCGATGAGGGTGAGGCCGCCGGCGGCCAGGGCCCGCTGGGCGGCGGCGACCGTGTAGTACTGGAAGTGCTCGTGGTAGATCGTGTCGTACTGGTTGAGCTCCATCAGGGTCAGCAGGTGCTGGACCTCGATCGACACCCAGCCGTCGTCGGCCACGAGCGCCCGCAGGCCCCGGCCGAAACCCGTGATGTCCGGAATGTGGGCGTAGACGTTGTTGGCCACGACCAGGTCGGCCGGCCCGTGCTCGGCGCGGATGCCGACCCCGGTGAGCTCGCTCAGGAACTCGGTGACCGTCGGCACGCCCCGGGCCCGCGCCGCCGCGCCGACGTTGGCCGACGGCTCGACGCCCAGGCAGCGGATGCCGCGCGCGGCCACGTGCTGGAGCAGGTAGCCGTCGTTGCTGGCGACCTCGACCACGAACTGCGGTGCGAGCCGGGCGACCGTGTCGTCGACGAACCGGCGGGCGTGCTCGACCCAGGAGGTGGAGTAGGAGGAGAAGTAGGCGTACTCGGTGAACGTCTCCTCCGGCGTGATCAGCGGCGGCAGCTGGACCAGCAGGCAGTCGGTGCAGACCCGCAGGTGCAGCGGATAGGTCGACTCGGGCTCCTGGAGTTGCGCCGCGGTCAGGAACAGCTCGCACGGCGGGGTCGCGCCCAGGTCGACGACGCTCTCCAGGGCCGCCGAACCGCACAGACGACAGATCATTTCTCGTCCTCCCTAGCGCAGGCCGAGCCGAGGAGGCCGAAGGCCATCACATTCTCCGATTCCACGGGGAATATCGGAATCCACCAGTTGATCGGGCCCACGCACATCGAAATAGGTCTTATCGGAGTCGCAGCCGAGCTGCCCGGTGTGGACCAACGCCCCGGACCGATCGTCGTCGGTGGTGGGATCGGTGCAGGAACACGTCACTGGCAGCGGTCCCCTTCTGCCTGGTCGATAACCGCCCGTCACCGGAAGCCGTTTCCCCCAGCCTGCCCGGCAATGGTTTTCTACAGGAGTTATACGCCGGTCGCCAGAGAATGAATAGTCTCAGCGCGGCCAGGGATACCGAATTGGACGTCCGTAAAACAACGGTCGCTCAGGCCCGGACCTGAACCTCGTCGAAAGGACGAACGGCCGGCGGGTCGGCCCGGCGGAGCAGCACCCACAGGACGACGGTGGAGACGATCCCGCCGCCGCTGAGGCAGTAGGGCGCGGCCGAGGCCCAGTCGGCGTCGACCGCCAGCAGCGCGGTCAGCACGAGCAGGCCCAGCGACATTTCGACGGCCCGGATCACGAAGACGAGCCGGGACTGCCTGCGAGCGGTGGCGAGGCTGGACAGCGGCAGCGTCGTGGCGAAGACGACGGTGTACAGCGCCCAGCCGCCGAGCGCGACCTCGTCGACGGCGAACCTGCCGCCGGTCAGCACCGGGCCGAGCGGCCCGGCGAGGGCCAGCGCGGCCAGGGCGATGACCAGGGTCACCACGCCCAGCGTCAGGCTGGCCCGGACGGCGTCGCGGGCCCGCATCGGGGTTCCGGCCTTCTGGGCCTTCGCGAAGTCGCCGAGGAAGAACCAGCCGGAACCGTTGGCGACGGTCAGCGCGGGCGCGAGCAGCAGCCGGGCGGCCTCGATCGAGCCCAGGACGGACTTGGAGGCGAAGACCGCGACGAGGACCCGGGCGAGCAGGAGCGCGAGCGGCCGCACCCCCGCCTGGACGGAGCGCCAGCCGGAGAAACCGAGGACCTCGCGGATCGCGGAGCCGCGCAGCGGGACCAGGGCGTACTCCTCGCGGGGCTGGCGCAGCCGGGCCAGCACGATCGCGACGGTCATCCCGGCGCACATCGCGGCGAAGACGACCGTGAGCGACAGGTGGTGGCCGAGCAGCCCCAGACCGCCCAGGACCAGCAGGGTGACGGTGTAGTTGGCGGCGTCGTTGGCGGCCAGCCGCCAGAACTCCATCCGGGCGGTGAAGATCCGCCGGCCGGACTCGTTGAGGATCCACAGCGCGGTGAGCAGGGCGAACACCGCCAGGGTGGACGCCGGCACGAACCAGGCCGCCACCGCGACCGACACGGTCACGCCCAGGACCAGGCTCGCGGCGACCGAGATCAGCAGTGCGCCGCGGATCCGCGGGTCGAACCGGTCGAACACCGTCAGCGCGTCGCCGACCCAGCTGGTCTGCACCGAGATCACCAGCACGAGCAGGCCGTACAGCAGGGCGTAGGTGCCGTAACCGTCACCGCCCAGGGTGCGGGCGGCAGCGGCCTGCAGGACCAGGCTGCCGCCGGCGAGCACGAACTGGACACTGACCGCGCCACCGGCCGAGAGCAGTTTTCCCTTCAGGCGCCCTGGGGGTCTCACGACTCCGCGTCGTGGTGGAGGTCGCTTTCGGGCTCGGGCTCGGGCTCCGCGGGCTCCGCGGGCTTCCTGCGCCCGAGCATGTCCCGCATGGAGATGCCGGCCGGGGCCGAGGCCCGCAGGAACGACACCACGCAGGACAGCAGCACGCCGACGGCCAGGCCGATCACCGCGTTGCGCAGCAGTGCGCTGGGCGTCCTGGCGTCCGGGTCGGCCTTGTTGATGAACTGGACGCCGTCGTCGTGCCGGTTGGCGTCGATCTGCAACTGGGTCTCGCTGCTCTGTAGCCGGACCAGCGAGTCGATCATGCTCTGGTACTGTCGGCCGCTCTTGACGCTCATCGCGGCGAGCTGCGAAGTGATCTTTGCCGAGGTGTCCTGGGTGGCCTTGAGCTGGCTGCTCCGGCGGGCGCTGATCGCGTCGGCGGTGAGCTGCTGGTAGGAGAGCATGACCGCGTTGACGATCGCGGCGGCCTTGGGCACGGTGGGGGCCTCGGCGTCGACCTCGACCACACCGCCGTCGGGCTTGGTGGCGGTCTGGACGACCGCGCGCAGCTCCGAGACGCCGTAGGACGGGCCGCCGCCGTCGGAGATGAGTGTGGCGGCCCGCTCCAGCACGGTCCCGGACTTGGCGAAGGCCGCGCGCTGGGCGGTGTAGCTGGCATAGCTCGGCCCGGACACGATGCCCATCTGGAGATAGTCCTTGTTCGTGGGGTCGGTCACCGCGAACTGACCCTTGGCCGAGGCCCCCCTGAACAGCAGTTCGGTCGCGCCGACCGAGGCGACCACGCACAGCAGCACGATGACCAGGGACATGATCCGGTAACGCCAGACCGCCTCGACCAGGCTGATCTCGGGCTGGCTGATCTCGGGCTGGACGTCCCCGGTTCCGGACCGGGTCTGCGGAGAGGCGCTCATCGGGACGTAGGAGTCCTTGCTGTGATCAGTTCGTGGACGGCGTGCTGAATCTGGTCGCGGTAGCGCGCACGGCCGAATCTTCGCCGGGCTTCCGAATTGCCAGCTTTCGCCAGGTTACGTGCAGCCGTCCAGTCCTTGACCAGCACTTCGACCCCGTCGGCGAGTGCGCAAGCGTCGCCGGGGCGCACCAGGACGCCGGTCTCGCCGTCCCGGACGATCTCCACCAGTCCCTGGGTCGCCGCCGCCACGACGGGCCGCCCGGCCAGCATTCCCTCGACCGCGACGTTCCCGAACGGCTCGACCCGGGACGGGACCAGCACAATGTCGGCGTCGGCGAAAGCGCCCCAAACGCTCTCCTGGAAGCCGGCGAAGACCGTCTGCGGCCCGGCCTGGTCCCTGAGCTCCTGCTCGAACCACTCATAGCCGGGGAAAACGTCGCCGACGAGGGTGAGCAACACCTCATGGCCGCGATCGGCGAGCAGGCCGGCGGCCCGCACGGCCAGATCGGTGCCCTTCCGCGGTGACCAGCGCCCCACCAGCACCAGCCGGATCGGCCCGGTGAGCTCGGCCCGCAGCGGCAGAGCCCCGGCGGGCCCGTCGACGCCGTTGTAGATCACCTGGGTGCGCAGTCCGCCGAGCACGGCCGCGCTCGCCCGGCTGTTGACCACGACGAGCCGTGCCAGCCGCAGCGGCGCGGCGAGCGCGGCCCGGACGAGGCGGGACGGGTGCTCCTCTGCCTCGTGCACGTGGCAGAGCGAGGGCACCCGGGCGATCGCTCCGGCGAGCAGCCAGAGCGGCAGCGTGACGGTGTTCACATAGAGCGCGGCGGCCCGCTCCCGGCGGAGCAGCCGGACGGCCGGGACCAGGGCCCGCAGGGCCGCCAGGGCCAGGCTGACCAGTCCCACCGGCGAGAGGTGGGCCTTGCGGAGCACCGGGGTCCCGAGCAGGACCACCTCCGCGCCCGCTTCGCGCAGGACCGGCCCGAGCGGCCCTTCCGACGGAAGGGCGACCACTACCCGGTTCGACGTGACCAGTGCCCGCACTGACTCCACCATCATTCGGTCAGAACCGTATAGATCGGGTGACGGATGAGCCATCAGTACCGTGTGCTTCATTTGCGGACCCCCTGGAATATTCGCCTATTATGACATTCATTAACCTGAGGCTCTGACCACCACACCAGTGACCGCACTCGAAGGAGCCGGCATGCGCATCGCGATGATAGGAACCCGTGGGGTTCCAGCGCGTTACGGCGGTTTCGAGACCGCCGTCGAGGAGATAGGCCGGCGGCTGGTCGAGGCGGGCCACGAGGTGACGGTCTACTGCCGTGGCGAGAGATATCCCGAGCCGACCTACCTCGGAATGAAGATCGTTCACCTGCCCGCGGTCAAGAAAAAGGTCGTCGAGACCCTGAGCCACACAGCCCTGTCAGTGCTGCACACGGCCGTGCACCGGCCGGACGTCGCCCTGGTCTTCAACGCCGCCAACGCCCCGCTGCTGCCCGTGCTGCGTGCCCTGCGGATCCCGGTCGCCACCCACGTCGACGGCCTGGAATGGCAGCGGGCCAAATGGGCCGGCGCGGGCCGGCGCTACTACCGGACCGTCGAGAAACTGGCAGTCCGCTGGTCGGACGCGCTGATCTCGGACGCGCGGGGAATCCAGGACTACTACCGCGACACTTTCGGGGCCGCCTCGGTTTTCATCCCCTATGGAGCCCCGATCCTCGACCGGACCAACGAGGAAAAGCTGCGCGAGGCCGGATATGAGCCCGGCGAATTCCATTTGGTCGTGGCGCGCTTCGAACCCGAGAACCACGTGCACGTCGAGGTCGAGGGTTATCGCGCGAGCACGGCCACCCAACCACTCGTCGTGATCGGTTCCGCGCCCTATGCAGATGAATACACGGCAAAGCTTCACAGGATCGCCGGAGACGACCCGAGGATCAGGTTCCTCGGCGGAGTCTGGGACCAGGAACTGCTCGACGCCTACTACGCGGGCGCGCTGACCTACCTGCACGGCCACTCCGTCGGCGGGACCAACCCGTCGCTGCTGCGCGCCATGGGCGCGGGCGCGTCCGTGCTCGCCTGGGATGTGGTCTTCAACCGGGAGGTCCTGGCCGACGCGGGCCGGTTCTTCGGCGGCCCCGAGGAGCTGGCCAGGGAGATCGAGGACGCCGAGGCCGACCCGGCCGGCACGGTCGAGCGCGGCGACGCCGCCCGCAAGCGCGCCGCCGAGTACTACCTCTGGGACGAGGTCGCCCGCGACTACGCCAAGCTCTGCGAGGACCTGAAGGCCCGCAGGCTGCGGCGGCGCAGGTCTTGACCAGGGTCAGGTTGCTGCCCCGCACCGCCTACCGGCTCTGGCCGATCGTGCTGCCGTTGGCGCTCATGCTCGCCAGCGACTACAAACTGCGCAGCAGGTCCGACGACCAGGCCATCGGCGGCAAGCCCGACCTGATGATCCTTGCCGAGATCGGGGTCTACGCGGCCGCGGCGCTGTTCCTGTACCTCCGGTTCGGGATGCGCCCGCCCACCCGGCGACGGACCGGGCTGCTGCTCCTGGCCTGGTGCTGGACCGGTTATGCCGCCATGTCCGCGCTGTGGTCGCCGTTCCCGACCCTGGGCGTGGTCCGCGGTGCCCAACTGCTGATCACCATGGCCGTGGTGCACGTGCTGGCCACCCGGGCGACCACCACCGAGCTGCGGCGGATGGCGCACGCCTTCGTGGCGGTCGTGGTCGGCTCCGTCGTGATCGGGGCGGTGCACCCCTTCCCCCGCACCCACCTGACCCTCGACCGCTTCAACTGGCTCTACGTGCACCCGGTGATCGCCGGTGTCTATCTCGGCCTGGCCGTGCTGCTCGTGGTCGGCTTCCTGGTCCGGCACGGCGTGATCGGCTGGTCCGGCCGGGACGGCAAGTCCTGGTCACCGGCGGTCTACCTGCTCGCCCTGGCCGTCCTGTCGGGGGCGCTGGTCGCCACCGGCACCCGGGGCGCGGCCCTGGGCTGCGCGGCCGGACTGCTGGTCCTGATGGCCACCGCCAACGGCCCGCGCGGCCGGGCCGACCTGGTCGTCCTCGGCTTCTCGGTGGCCGCGCTGGCCGTGTTCGCCTTCTCCGACCAGATCCTCGCCTTCATCCAGCGCGGCGAGAGCGCCGAGAAGCTCTCCTCGCTCAACTCCCGCACGGACCTGTGGTCGCTGGCCCTCGACGCCTTCCGGCAGCAGCCGATCTTCGGCCACGGGATGGGCGCCGCCCGTGGCCTGTTCCTGGCCGAGACCGGCCTGGGCGGCGGCCACAACGCCTTCGTCAACGCCCTGGTCGACGAGGGCGTGGTCGGCACGGCCCTGTTCCTGGGCCTGCTGCTCACCCTCACCGTGGTGCTGTGCAGCCTGCTCAGGTCCCAGCGCACCCGGGCCGACGCCGGTACCCTGCTGGCGATGATGGCCTTCTTCGTGACCGACGGCATCACGACCGAGGGCCTGGCCACGTCCGCGAACGTCTCGGGGATCTGGCTGCTCCTGGTGGTCGCCTGGACCGAGACGCTCCGCCGGCGCAACCCACCTCCGCCCCTTCCCGGGACCCTCGTCCCCCAGACCGCTGGAGCATCGTGGAAGCCTTGACCATCGAGGGAACCTACGTCTTCACCCCCCGGATCCACGGCGACGCCCGGGGCTCGTTCCTGGAGTGGTTCAAGGAGGACCAGCTCACCGAGATCGCCGGGCACGGCCTGAAACTGTCCCAGGCCAACTGCTCGACCTCCGGCCGGGGCGTGCTGCGCGGCATCCACTTCGCCGACGTCCCGCCTGGTCAGGCCAAGTACGTCACCTGTGTCAGCGGCACGGTCCTGGACGTGGTCGTCGACCTGCGCACCGGCTCGCCGACCTTCGGCCGGTGGGACTCCGTCCGGCTCGACGACCAGACCCGCCGGGCCGTCTACCTGTCCGAAGGCCTCGGCCACGGCTTCCTGACCCTGTCGGAGTCGGCCACGGTCGTCTACCTGTGCTCGGAGTCCTACAACCCCGGCCACGAGCACGGCGTCCACCCGCTGGACCCGGACCTGGCCATCGACTGGCCGCTGTCGGACCTCGCCCTGTCGGTCAAGGACGAGACCGCCCCGAGCCTGGCCGAGGCCCTCCACACCGGCCTGCTCCCCTCTTATGAGGAATGCCAGGCCTTCTACGCCACGCTCAGGTAGGCGGCGAGGGCTTCGCGCCAGTCACGCATGGGGGCCAGACCCGCGGCGGCCCAGGCACCGTGGCCCAGAACGCCGTAGCCGGGGCGGACCGCCGGGCGGACGAACCTGTCGCTGGTGGTCGGCCGGACCCGGGCGGGGTCCAGGCCGTGCCGGGTGAAGACCTCGCGGGCCAGGCCGTACCAGGTCGTCTCGCCCGCATTGGTGCCGTGGTAGACGCCCCTGGGCGCGCCTGAGCGGGCCAGCAGGACCAGCTGGTCGGCCAGGTCGGCGGTCCAGGTGGGCTGGCCGTACTGATCGTTCACGACGTCGACGGTGTCCCGTTCGGCGGCGAGGCGGAGCATGGTGGACACGAAGTTGGGCCCGTGCGCCCCGTACAGCCAGGCGGTCCGGACGACGTAGTGGCCCAGGGCGGCCCGCTCCCCGGCGAGCTTGGTCCGGCCGTAGGCGTTGATCGGGCCGGTGGGGGCGTCTTCGGGGTACGGGGCGGTGCCGTCACCGTGCAGGACGTAGTCGGTGGAGATCTGCAGCAGGTCCGCTCCGGCGGCGTCACAGGCCCCGGCCAGGTTCCCGACGGCGGTGCCGTTGAGGGCCAGAGCGGCGTCCTCATGGGTCTCCGCGTCGTCCACGGCTGTCCAGGCCGCGCAATTGATCACGTATTGGTGCCCTGCGACGGCCGCCGAGACCGCGCGTACGTCCCGAATATCCAGGTCTGCCCGGGTGGCGGCGGCGACCTGCTCGCCGTCGCGGCGGAGCCGGGCGACCAGGTCGGTCCCGAGCATGCCGCCGGCACCCGTGATCAACCAGCTCATGGCTTGAGTGGCTCCCACCAGGCACGGTTCCGGGCGTACCAGTCGATGGTCTCGGCGAGACCCTCGTCGAAACCGGTCTCCGGCCGGTAGCCCAGGGCACGCAGTCTGGCGTCCGACAGGGAGTAGCGCCGGTCGTGGCCCTTGCGGTCGGCGACCCGGTCCACCCGGTCCCAGCCGACGCCGAACGCGGTCAGCAGGCGCTCGGTGAGCTCCAGGTTGGTCAGCTCGGCGGTGCCGGCGATGTGGTACACCTCGCCGGGTTCGCCCCGCTCGGCGACGAGCCGGATGCCCCGGCAGTGGTCGTCGACGTGGATCCAGTCGCGGATGTTGCCGCCGTCGCCGTACAGCGGGACGTTCGCGCCGTCGAGCAGGTTCGTGACGAACAGCGGGATGACCTTCTCGGGGAACTGGTGCGGGCCGTAGTTGTTGCCGCAGCGGGTGATGCTCACCGGGAGGCCGTGGGTGCGGGCGTAGGCGCGGGCGATCAGGTCGCCGCCGGCCTTGGCCGCGGAGTACGGGGAGTTGGGCTCCAGCGGGGACGACTCGTCCCAGGAGCCGGTCTCGACACTGCCGTAGACCTCGTCCGTGGAGATCTGGACGACCCGGGGCGTGCCGGCGTCCAGGCAGGCCTGCATCAGGGTCTGCACGCCCAGGACATTGGTCCGCACGAACTCGCCGGCGCTGTCGATCGACCGGTCGACATGCGACTCGGCGGCGAAGTTCAGGACCAGGTCG
>JBDSTJ010000697.1:0-7930 GCA_039928335.1 Streptosporangiaceae bacterium
GAGATCACCCCCTCCCGGGCACTGGGCCTCACCGACACCGCCGGCACCACTTTCGCCACCGCCCTGGCCACCGCCCTGGCCACCGCGTCGGCAAACGCTCCCGCGACGCCCTCACCCGCCGGCAGCACCCACGGTGGGCCCGACGGCGCCTCTGCCGCAGGTCCTCCCGGCCGGGATGAGGGGTTGCTGGCGCGGATCGGGTGTTTCGTGGAGTTGCACGTCGAGCAGGGGCGCGCCCTCGAGGTGCCGGTGGGCGTGGCGAGCGCGATCTGGCCGCACGGGCGGTGGCGGCTGGACTTCCGGGGGCGCGGCGACCACGCCGGGACGACGCGGCTGGCGGACCGGCGGGATCCGATGCTGCCGTTGGCGCACACGGTGATCGCGGCACGGGAGGCGGCCGAGCGGCATGAGTCCCGGGCCACGGTCGGCAAGGTCAACGTGGTGCCCGGCGGGATCAACGCGATCGCCTCACACGTCACGGCCTGGCTGGACGCGCGCGGTCCCGACGGGCAGTCCGTCGCCGACACCGTGGCGGACGTGCACCGGCACGCCGAGCAGGCCGCGCACGACCACGGCGTGCGGTTCGACCTCGCCGAGGAGTCGTTCAGCGAGGTCGTCGCGTTCAACACCGGGCTGCGGGACCGGATCGTCGCGGTTCTGGGCGGCGTGCCGGTGCTGCCGACGGGAGCGGGGCACGACGCCGGGATCCTGTCGGCGCACCTGCCGACGGCGATGCTGTTCGTCCGCAACCCGAGCGGTGTCTCGCACGCGCCGGAGGAGTTCGCCGAGCTCGCCGACTGCCTGGCCGGGGTCGAGGCACTCGCGGCGGTGCTCGGGGACCTGGCCGGACCGGACGCATGACCACCCGCTGGCATGCCGAGCTGGCCTGGCTCGGCGACGGACTCGCGCGCGATGTCCTCTTCGAGGTCACCGGAGCACGCTTCACCACGGTCACCCGCTCAGTCCCCGCACCGCCCGATGCGGTCCGGCTCAGGGGCGTGACCCTTCCAGGTCTCGCGAATGCCCACTCACACGCCTTCCACCGTGCGCTGCGCGGCCGCACCCAGACCGGGACCGGCACGTTCTGGACCTGGCGTGAGCAGATGTACACGATCGCCTCCCGGCTCACTCCCGAGTCGTACTTCGAGCTGGCGAGGGCCGTCTATGGCGAGATGGCCCTGGCCGGGATCACCTGTGTGGGGGAGTTCCACTATCTGCACCACACCGCCGACGGCTCGCCCTACCCCGACCCCAACGCCATGGGTGAGGCCCTCATCGCCGCCGCTGCGGACGCCGGCATCCGTATCACCCTCCTCGACACGTGCTATCTCACCGGCGCGATCGGCGCGCCCCTGGCCGGCCCGCAGCTTCGCTTCGGCGACGCAGACGCGGGCGGCTGGGCGCGCCGCGTGTCGGCGCTGCACGCCCTCGTCGGCAGGAACGGCCGCTCCCATGCCCGGGTGGGGGCCGCCATCCATTCGGTGCGGGCCGTGCCGCGCGAGCAGCTGCCGGCGGTGGCCGCCTGGGCTCGCGCCCACGCAGCACCCCTGCACGTCCACCTGTCGGAACAGCCCGCCGAGAACTCCAGCTGCCAGCAAGCCTACGGACTGACACCGACAGAACTGCTCCACGAAGCCGGGGCCCTGGGCGCACGCACCGTCGCCGTGCACGCCACCCACCTGACCGAAGGCGACATCGGCCTGCTCGGCGCGTCCAGGACCGGCATCTGCCTGTGCCCCACCACCGAACGCGACCTCGCCGACGGAATCGGCCCCGCCCGGTCCCTCCAGGCGGCCGGTTCGCCGCTGTCCCTGGGCTCCGACCAGCACGCCGTGATCGACCTGTTCGAGGAGGCGCGCGCCATGGAGCTCCACGAGCGGCTCCGCACCCGGCAGCGCGGCCACTGGACCGCCGGCGAACTCCTCGCCGCGGCGACCTCCCACGGCCACCAGGCCCTCGGGTGGCCACAGGCAGGCCGTCTGGAACCCGGGGCCGATGCCGACCTGGTGACGGTCTCCCTGGACTCTGTACGACTCGCAGGCACCACCCCTGAGTTCGCCGCGGAGTCGGTCGTCTTCGCCGCGACCACCGCTGACGTCGACCACGTTGTGATCTCCGGCCGGGAGATCGTCAGGTCCGGCCGCCACCGGCTCATCCCCGACCTGCCCGCGGTCCTGTCCGCGGCCGTCGCGGCGGTGACCCACGTCGCGGACTGAGCTTTTCGCACACCCCTGCAGCCGGATCTGGCACCTGGTGACTAGAGCCGGCCGCCCGGGGAGAGGGAGCCTGAACCCCCGGAATCTCCGGGTAGTGAAGGGATCACCTGTGCGGCACTCTCTCGGTCTTTGTCTCGCGGTCGCCCTGACGCTGCTTCCGGCGCTCGCCGGCTGCTCCGGGGACCGGACTCCGCAGGCGCAGCCCGCTGCTCCCGCCACGTCCGCGACCACTCCCGGTGCACCGACGGCCGCCCCGTCCAGCGTCCAGCCGGCCCCGCCCGCACCGGCGCCCACCGCGGTCCGCACGGCCGTGCTCAACGCCTTCACCGCCTGCATGCGCAAGGAGGGCATCCCGATTCCGGACGGCGCGACCGACTCCTGGACCCCCGGCCCCGACGTCGACCCCGCGCAGGCCCAGAAGGCGGTCATCACCTGCGTCAGGTACGCCACTCCGCCCTCCTGACGACCCCGAACCCCCGCGCCGATGCGAAGTTCCGCGGGTCGAGGGTGACATGGTGGATTCATGAGCCAGGTCATCACCAACATCGGGGAACTCCTCACGAACGACCCTTCGGCGGGTGAGGGACCTCTCGGGGTGCTGCGGGACGCGGCGGTCGTGATCGAGGCCGGGCGGATCGCCTGGGTCGGACCCGCGGGTGCGGCCCCGGCCGCAGACGAGGCCTACGACGCAGCAGGCCGGGCCGTTCTGCCCGGGTACGTCGACTCGCACGCGCACCTGGTCTTCGCGGGGGACCGGGCCGAGGAGTTCGCGGCCCGGATGACCGGCACGCCGTACGGCGCAGGCGGGATCCGGACGACCGTCGCCGCGACCAGGGCCGCCGGCGACGACCAGTTGCGCGCCAACCTGAGGCGGCTCGTGGGGGAGATGGCCAGGCAGGGCAGCACGACGGTGGAGTGCAAATCCGGATACGGGCTGACGGTGGCGGACGAGGCGAGGTCGCTGCGGATCGCGGGTGAGGTCGTCGAGGAGGTGACCTTCCTGGGCGCGTATGTGGTGCCCGACGGTGATCCGGCCGACTACGTGGCGCTGGTGACCGGGGAGATGTTGGAGGCGTGCGCCCCGTACGCGAAGTGGATCGATGTCTTCTGTGAGCGCGGCGCGTTCGGCGAGGACCAGACCCGGACGATCCTGACGGCCGGGATCAAGGCCGGCCTCCGGCCCAGGCTGCACGCCAACCAGCTCGGCGAGGGGCCCGGAGTCCAGCTGGCCGTGGCCTTCGACGCCGCCTCGGCGGACCACTGCACGTTCCTGACCAGCGAGGACGTCGACGCGCTGGCGAACTCCCGGACGGTGGCGACCCTCCTGCCCGGGGTCGAGTTCTCGACCCGGCAGCCCTATCCGGACGCGCGGCGGCTGATCGACGCGGGGGCGACCGTCGCACTGGCGACCGACTGCAATCCGGGGTCCTGCTACACCAGCAGCATGGCCTTCTGCGTCGCGGTGGCCGTCCGGGAGATGAGGATGACGCCTGAGGAGGCCGTCTGGGCCGCGACGGCCGGCGGGGCGCGGGCCCTCCGCCGCACCGATGTCGGGCACCTCGGGCTCGGGGCACGCGCGGACCTCCAGTTGCTCGACGCGCCCTCGCATCTCCACCTGGCCTACCGGCCGGGAGTCCCACTGGTGGCAAAGGTATGGAAATCCCAGGTGTAAGGACCGCTCCCGGGGTACGTGCCAGGGCATGGCTGAGTTCCTTACTGACATCGAGACACTACGAGACCGGGCCCGGCAGGAGATCGGCAAGGGCCCGGTCACCGAGGCGTACGGCGCTGATCTGCCCAGGGTGATCCAGGTCCTCAACGAGGCACTCGCCACCGAGCTGGTCTGCGTCCTGCGCTACAAGCGCCATTTCTTCACCGCGACGGGCCTGCACGCCGAGGCCGTGGCGGGGGAGTTCCAGCAGCACGCCGCGGAGGAGCAGGCGCACGCCGACCTGCTGGCCGAGCGGATCGTCCAGCTCGGCGGCGACCCCGACTTCGACCCTCAGACGCTCACGTCCCGCTCGCACGCCGAGTACGGCAACAGCCTCGACCTGATCGAAATGATCAAGGAGGACCTGATCGCGGAGCGGATCGCGATCCTGTCCTACTCCGAGATCATCCAGTGGCTCGGCAACGGCGACCCCACCACCCGGCGGATCTTCGAGCAGATCCTCGCCCAGGAGGAGGAGCACGCCGACGACCTGCGCGGCCTCCTGGAGCGCCTGCCGAAGGAACTCGAGAACTGACCAGATCCCCGCACCTCCGTGCAACGTTTCGGGGGGCCTTCGGCGTGACCATGCCTGAGAGCGCCGAAGGCAGGGGATCGCATGCGGATCGAGTTCGGGTCGTAGTTGGCCGAAAGGTCACCGAGGCTGACCCGCACCTGGTCGTGCAGGTCGCGTGGACTGTCCCGGAGTCGGCAACCTGACCGGGGTGCTCACGTTCAAGAGCCTGCCCGCTGATGTGAGTCGCCTGCAGGCCGTGCTGAACCCGCCCTGATCAGCGCGGGTCGACCCGCTGGAGCAGGCCGTAGACGAAACGGGCGCGATAGGCCCGGCCCTCGTGGGTGAAGTCGACGCCCCAGTGCTGCGGGGCCGCGCCCTCGACGTGCTCGGCGTCGGCGAAGCTCGCGCCCACATCGGCGAGTACGCAGGACCAGGGCGTGAGGTCCTCGAAAGCGATCGGTTTCGGTGCTCCCTGCCGGACGAACCACTGGTTCCAGACCGAACGGTCCGGCCCGACCAGCACCTCGTACACCAGCCCCGGCCAGAACGGCAGCTTCCACTGGCATACCTTGCAGGTCAGGTCGCCGAACTGCCTGGTGCCCTCGTGCGCGGGCGGACCCAGGGCCAGCCGGAACGCGTTGAGCCCTTGGGGCGCAGTGCGGGAGTAGGCCCTCTTCATCCACAGCGTGTGGGCCTCGCGCAGTTCGGCCCGCGACGCGCCCATCTCCTTGAGCGCGTCCTCGACCCGGTCGGCGTTCAGGTCCTTCATCCGATGCATCAACGTCAGCGAGAACTGCCGCACCCCGAAACCAGACATGCCCCCAGCCTGCACCCACACCTGGAGGTCCGCGAACGCCTCCGCACGGGGCACTGGATCACGTCCGGGCCTACCGGTAACGGCGATTGACCCGGACCAGCGGATCCAGCTGGCGGATGTAGTCGACGCTGAGGGCCTCGGCGACGAACAGGACGTGGTCGCCGGCGGGGATGCGCAGGCGGGTCTCGCATTCGAGGGCGGCCATGCCGCCTTCGACGACGAGGGCCTCCGACCGCGGGCCGCGGTGGTGGGGCAGCCCACCGAGCAGCAGGCGGGCGCTCGGCCTGCCCTCGGCGGCGAACCGGCCGGCGATCGCGCGCTGCGCCAGCGCCAGGATGCTCACGGCCCAACGGTCCTGCCGGTGCAGGACCTCGCAGAGATAGGAGGCGGCCGCGACGCTGATCAGCAGCATCGGCGGGTCGAGCGAGACCGAGGTGAACGCGGTGACCGTGCTGCCGATGTCGTCGCGGCCCTCCTTGACCGTGACGACGGCGACGCCGGTCGCGAACGAGGCCAGCGCCGCCGTGAAGTCCGGTGGCGTGATCAGCGGAGGTCCCAGCGGCCGGGCAGGACCAGGGGACCGGCCGCGGGCAGGCCGAGCTGGGCGGCGAGCCCGGACAGTGACCCCCACGCCTCCAGCCGGGCCGAGGCGGCCGACCGGTCGTCGGTCGACTCCGCCGGGCGGAACCGGTCGAGCGGTGAGGACTGCGGGAAGGACCGCACGGGCGCGTCCACCGGCAGGCCCGCCTTCTTTCTGGCCAGCTCCAGCGCCAGGTCGAGGCCGCCCAGCTCGTCGACGAGGCCGTTGTCCAGGGCGTCGGCCCCGGTCCACACCCGGCCACGGGCCAGGCTGTCGAGCCGGTCCAGGTCCAGGCCGCGGCCCTGGGCTGCCTTGGTGGTGAAGTCGGCGTAGATCCGGTCGAGCGAGGAGTTGATCCGGGCCCACTCGCTCTCGCTGAAGTCCCGGGCGGTGGAGTAGATCTGGGAGTGCGCGCCGAACGAGGCGTTGCCGAAGCTGACGCCGATCCGCTCCATCAGGTCGGCGACGACCGGCTTGCCGGTGTAGACGCCGATCGAGCCGGTCAGCGTGCCGGGCTGGGCGACGATCGTGTCGGCGCCCATCGCGATGAAGTAGCCGCCGGAGGCCGCCAGGTTGCCCATCGACACGACCACCGGCTTGCCGGCTTTGCGGGCCAGCACCACCTCGCGCCAGACCGTGTCGGAGGCGACATAGGACCCGCCGGGGCTGTTGACCCGCATCACGATGGCCTTGACCCGCCGGTCGCGGACGGCGGCGCGGATCGCTGCGGCCAGGGTGTCGGAGCCGACCGCGCCGCCCTGCCCGGGGATCGGGCTGCGGCCGCTGCGACCCAGTCTGATCATGCCCTGGGCCTGGACCAGCGCGACCAGGTCGGGTTCCCTGCGCTGGGGCAGCCTGTCGGCGATCCCGGACCGGTTGTAGCGGGTCACGAACCGGAGCAGGGCGTCCTTGCCGGCAGAGGCGCGGACGAAGGCGTACACCTCGTCGCGGTAGGTCAGCTGGTCGACCAGCCCGGCGTCCAGGGCCTCGGCCGCCGACAGCGGAGCCGAGTCGACCAGCCCGCGGACGACCTCCTCGGTCAGCCCGCGCGAGGCGGCGACCCCGGCGACGATCTGCGAGCCGATCGAGTCGACGAGCCGCTGCGAGGCCTCGGCGTGCTCGGCGGTGTAGTCCTGCTCCAGGAACATGTTGGGCGCGGTCTTGTACTCGGCGCGCTTGCCGAACCGGAAATGCACCCCGGCCTTGTCGAGTGCGTCCTTGATGAACGGCTCGGACAGGGCGAGACCGGTCAGCCCGACGTCGCCCGAGGGCTGCAGGAAGACCTTCTCGAACCCGGAGGCCAGATAGTAGGAGGAGGTGCCCTGGCCGGTCTCCCCGAACGTCTCGGCCCAGGCCACGGTGAGCTTGCCGGCCGCGCGAAACGCGCCGACGGCCTCACGCAGCTCCTGGGCGAGGGCCAGGCCGACGCCGCCGCTCACCTTGACGATCAGAGCCTTGACCCGTGGGTCGGTCCGGGCCTTGCGGAGCCCGTCGAGCACGTCCCGCAGGTGCGTCCGGCGCATGGCCAGCAGCGCGCTCAGCGGGTCGGGCGGCGAGCCCTCGACCAGGCCGTCCGAAAGATCCAGTTCAAGGATCAACGGAGCATTGCGCCGATCACGGGCGTCTTTGACGGTGCTCAGTACCTTCAGCGGATCGACCATGTCCCAACCCTACGCTCCGGTGCTGACCTTCCGGTTCCGGGCGAACACCAGATTGCCCGTCGTGGTCGCGTGCGCCATGGCGCAGGGGTTTCCGTCCGGGTCCGCGACCGTGGCGGTCGAGACCGTCCGGGTCTTGCCCGCGTGCACGGTCGTGCCCACCACCGCGTAGGTGACGCCCGCGTGTACGGCCCGCAGATAGTCCACGTTGAGGTTCATCGTGAGCTGGGGGACGAAGACGTCACCCAGGCTGGCCGCGGCGAGGCATACAGCGTTGCCGGACTATGGAATTGCACGATGAAAAAGAGGAGAATTGATCTATGGTCGGATCGAGGGCATAGCGGAGGGCAGCATTATGGCGATACAGCGCGCAGTGATCTATGTGCGGATCTCACGGGACAAGATCGGTGCAGGTTTGGGAGTCGCTGACCAGG
>JBDSTJ010000698.1:0-4486 GCA_039928335.1 Streptosporangiaceae bacterium
CAGGCCGACCTTGGCGGCATAGCCGGTGCCGGCGTTGTCCTGGGTGATGGCCTCCCAGCCGGGCACGGCCGCGCCGGTCCCGTCCGGGCGCGGGGTCGGCGGCAGAGCGCAGCCGCCGTTGAGCAGCCGGGCCCGCTGACCGGCCGAGACCGTCAGCCAGCCGTCGACCGGGCAGGTTTTGGGGCCGGTGGTCCGCACGCTCAGCACGGCCGCCGAACCGCTGCCGGTGAGTTTCCACAGGGCGGGGGTGTCCGACGCGCTGACGTCGCTCCAGAGCAGGCCCGGAATGCCGATCACCACTACCCTGTGTGCGGGGATCGCGGTGTCGGCCGAGGCACCCGAGGGCGCGCTCAGCAGGGCGAAGGCCACCGCGACGAGCGCGGTGACCACCGCCCTGGTCCGGCCTGTGAGCGCCGTCAAGAGCCAACCCTCCAACCTGCCCTGCACCAAGGTCAGTCCCCAGGTTAGTGGTCGGATTACGCCAGGATGGACCCATGGGTGTACCTCACAGTCGCATGATCGCTGCCACGGTCGTCGGAGTGGTCGTGGCCACGGCTGCGGTCACGCCGAACCTGGTGCACTGGCTGACCAACGTCGCCGACCAGCGCCTGGTCGACCTGGACGTGTACCGGACCAGTGGTCAGGCGGTGCTGCGCGGGGCCTCGGTGTATGACTTCGTGACCGAGCCGCCGCAACTGCTGCCGTTCACCTATCCCCCGTTCGCGGCCCTGCTGGCGGTGCCGCTGGCGCTGGTGTCGTGGCCGGTGGCCCAGGGCCTGATGACCGCGCTGATCCTGGTGGCGCTGACGATCACTGTCGGCTACGGGTTCCGGCCGTTGATCAGCAGGTTCGGGGACTGGTCGCCGGCTGCCTGGGGCGTCCTGGTGGGCCTGATGTCGTTCGCCCTGCCGGTCTCCGACCAGTTCCGGTTCGGCCAGGTCGACCTGTTCCTGGTGGCGATGTGCGTGGCCGACTGCGCCACGAAGAACCCGCGCTGGCCCCGCGGGCTGCTGGTCGGCCTCGCCACCGCGGTCAAGCTGGTGCCGGGCGTCTTCCTGGTCTACCTGCTGGTCACCGGCCGCCGGGACGCGGCCTGGAACGCGGTCCTGACCGCCGCCGCGGCCACCCTGTTCACCCTGGGCGCACTGCCCGGCGACTCGGTGGACTTCTGGTTCGGGGCTCTGTGGGACAACAGCCGGGTCGGGTCCAACAACGGCACCGCCAACCAGGCGTTCCGTGGTTTCCTGCTCCGGATGTACTGGCCGGACCCGGTCACCTCGCTGGTGTGGCTGCTGGCGGTGGCGTTGCTCGCCTACTTCGGGTTCAGGTACGCCCGTCGCGCCTCGCTGCTGGCTGCCTCGGGCACACTGGCGCAGAACCAGGCCTGGAGCGCCGAGATGACCGGAATCGCCCTCACCGGCCTGCTCGCGGTGCTGGTGTCGCCGATCGCCTGGATCCACCATCTGGCCTGGATCGTGCTGGTCGTGGGAGCTCTGGCGGGTGACGGCAGGGACCGGGCACGGTGTGGGGCGGCTGCCGGAGTGTGGCTGTTCTACGTACTGACCATCCCGTGGTGGGGACTGGACCTCATCGCCGCCGGAAACCCCGGCTGGGAAAGGGCTCTGGGCCGGATCGTGCAGAGTTCCTATGCCCTGGGGGCGGTGGCTCTTGTCTTCGTTCTAGGGATATGGCTGATAGGCAGGATTAAGGCGGGTTCGTCGCGAGTTCCCGGGGTGCCTTCACCGAACCCCGCCGGGCTCGGTACGCTCGCTCCGTGATGCTTATCACCGTGGCCGTCGTGGGAGCACTCGCGGGGGTAGCCGGACTGTCGATGGCGCTGGTCGCGCACAACCGCGTGAGCCAGGTCGTCGAGGAATGTGCTGATGTTCTCCGCAAGCAACTGCAGGTCGCTGCCGGAGGCGTGGACAAGCAGGCCCTCCGCGATCTCGCGATCGTGCACTATGACGCTCTCAAGGAGATGTCCGGGCAGCTGTCCTTCTCCGTGGCGATCATCAACGCGGTCGGGGACGGCGTCGTGATCAGTTCGATCAACGGCAGGACCGAGACCCGCACCTACGCCAAGGTCGTCCGCAACGGCAGGGGCGTCCAGATGCTCTCACCCGAGGAAGAGCAGGTCCTGCGGGCCGCCCGGCTCGGCAAGGGCCCCATGGTCGGCATGGACGACCCACTGCCGGACTTCGGACACCCCGCCCTCAGTACTTAGCACTACGATCGTGTGATGGCTGACCGTTACGCATATCTGGGCCCCGAGGGGACGTTCACCGAGGCGGCACTGCTGAGCCTGCCCGGTGCGGCTGCGGCCGAGCGGCTGCCGTTCGCGACCGTGCCCTCGGCGCTGGACGCGGTGCGGACCGGGGCCGTCGACCTGGCCGTGGTCGCGCTGGAGAACTCCGTCGAGGGCTCGGTGCCGACGACGCTGGACGAACTCGCGACCGGCGAGCCACTGCAGATCGTCGGCGAGGTGCACCTGCCGGTCGAGTTCGCCCTGCTGGTGCGGCCCGGCACGGGCTACGCCGACGTCAAGACCGTGGCGTCGCACCCGCATGCCCAGCCGCAGTGCCGGCGCTGGCTGGCCGCGCACGTGCCGGACGCGGAGTGGCGGGCGGCGACGTCCAACGCCGAGGCCGCCCAGCACGTGGCCGACGGGCTGTACGACGCCGCCCTCGCGGGGTCGTTCGCGGCCGCCCGCTACGGGCTGGCGGCGCTGGCGTCCTCGATCCACGACGTGGAGGACGCGGTGACCCGGTTCGTGGTGCTGTCCAAGCCGTGCGCGCCGCCCGCCGCGACCGGAGCGGACCGCACGACCGCGGTGGCGTTCATCCGGGACGACCACGCCGGCGCACTGCTGGAGATCCTCCAGGAGTTCTTCGTCCGCGGCATCAACCTGACCCTGATCCAGTCCCGGCCCACCGGCGCGGGCCTCGGGTCGTACCTGTTCTGGATGGACTTCGAGGGCCATGTGGCGGACGCCCGGGTCGGCGAGGCCCTGATGGGGCTGCGCCGGGTCTGCGCGGACGTGCGGTTCCTCGGCAGCTACCGGCGGGCCGACGGGCTCAAGCCGCACAGCAGGCGCGGTACGGCCGACGAAGACTTCGCCGGTGCCGCAGACTGGCTGGCCTCGATCCGCGGCTGAGGCGCGGGGGCCATCCTGCGGAGACTGCGGAGTTCAGTACGCTCTCGGGGTATGGACGGGCTGCGCAGTGAGATCGCGGGAGGCGTGGCGACGGTCACGATCGACAACCCGGGCAAGCGGAACGCGATGAACGCGGCGATGTGGCGGGCCATGCCGGACCTGCTCGGCGGGCTCGCCAATGACCCGGCCGTCCGGATCCTGGTGCTCACCGGGGCCGGCGAGCACTTCTGTGCCGGCGCGGACATCTCCGAGCTGTCGGCGACCACCCGCAGGGACAGCAGGCACCTGTCGGTGGCTGCCGAGAACGCGGTCGCGACCTTTCCGAAGCCGACGATCGCCGCGATCCGGGGCTTCTGCGTCGGCGGCGGCTGCCAGCTCGCCCATGCCTGCGACGTCCGGATCGCCGAAGCGGGCAGCCGGTTCGCGATCACTCCCGCGAAGATCGGAATCGTCTACCCGCCGAGCGCGATCAGGCGGCTGGTGACGCTGGTCGGCCCGGCCTCGGCCAAGTACCTGCTCTATTCGGCGGACCTGATCGACGCGGATCACGCGCTGCGGATGGGACTGCTGTCGGAGACGGTGCCGGATCTGGATACCCGGATCGCCTCGTTCACCGCTACCCTGCTCAGCCGGTCGCAGCTCACCCATGAGGCGAGCAAGGACCTCGTCGACGGCCTGGTCGACGGGACGCTCACCGACGAGCGGGTCGAGGGCTGGCTGGACGCCGTCGTCGCAGGTCCGGACGCCGCCGAGGGGATCGCGTCATTCCTGGAACGGCGACCCCCGGTTTTCACGTGGGTTCGTCACTGACTGACACATCATGAACTGAAATGGTTGCATGAGATCTGGAAAATATTCGCGCGACCGCGAATCCCTGATATAAACGGTGATCGTCAGCGGATATGTCTGAGATGTCCCTGGGTTCAGGCCAGCAGGACACGCGTACCCCCCCCCGGAGGATTTGTGCGGAGAGTCACCAGCATCGCCACCGGCCTGGCCCTCGTGGCCGGTTCGGTCGCCCTCGCCTCGCCGGCGTCCGCGGCCGTCGGCACCAAGGTCACGGTGAAGGTCGACCACGCCCCGGCCTACGTCGGTGACGGGATCACCGCGAGCGGCAAGCTCACCAGGTCCAACAACACGGCCCTGGGCAGCAAGAACCTGTTGCTCACCTACGGCGGTGGCAAGAAGATCGTCAGCACGAACAGCGACGGCCTGTGGATCGCGGAGATCGCGCCCAGGAGCGGCGCCGTCCAGGTCGAGTTCCTGGGCGACGGTTCCTACGCGGAGTCGACCGCCGCCACGCAGACCTACACGCTGCAGTACCGGACCTCG
>JBDSTJ010000699.1:0-14143 GCA_039928335.1 Streptosporangiaceae bacterium
TGCAGACCGGGCCGGAGTACACCTGGGCGACCAAGGTGTGCACCGCGGTCAGCACCGGCGGGCTCAAGCTGACCATGCCGCAGCTCGACCCCAGCGACGCCGCCAAGTCCAAGAAGGGCATCGTCGACTTCCTGGACGACCTGTCGAAGCAGCTCAAGTTCCTCAGCACGAGCCTGTCCGGCCTCGGCGCACCCCCGGTCGCAGGGACCAAGCCGACGTACAACACGGCGCTCGCCCACCTGGCCAGGTCCCGTAAGTCGGTCGAGGCCGCCTCGACGAAGCTGGCGAAGGCCACGGTGACCGACAGCGCGTCCCTGCAGGCCTCGCTGGCCGGTGTGGGCAAGGCGATGGGTGGCCTCGGCACCTACCAGGGCCCCACCGGTGACCTGACCGCCAATCCCGCGCTGAAGGACGTGTTCGCCAAGTCCAAGGGCTGCGAAGGCGTCGTCTCCAGCTAGCGCACCGCCAGACCGAGCATTGGGTAGCCATTCATGATCAACCCCGTGACGAAGGGCGTCGGCGGGCTGCGGCAGATGGGTCGGATGTTCGCCCTGGCCGCGACCGTCATCGGGATGAGCTTCAAGCGCCCGTTCCAGGTGCGTGAGCTCATCGAGCAGTTCTGGTTCATCGCCGGGGTGACGATCCTGCCGACCGCGCTGGTCACCGTTCCGTTCGGCGCGATCATCTCGCTGCAGGTCGGCTCGCTGACGCAGCAGTTGGGTGCGCAGTCCTTCACCGGCGGTGCGAGCGTGCTGGCCATCATCCAGCAGGCAAGCCCGATCATCGTGGCGCTGCTGATCTCGGGGGTCGCCGGCTCGGCGATCTGCGCCGACATCGGGTCCCGGACGATCCGTGAGGAGATCGACGCGATGGAGGTGCTGGGCGTCTCGCCGATCCAGCGCCTCGTCGTGCCGAGGGTCTGGGCCTGCGTGATCGTGGCCTTCCTGCTCAACGGGCTCGTGTCATGCGTCGGCGTCGCCGGCGGCTACTTCTTCAACGTGCTGATGCAGGACGGCACGCCGGGCGCCTACCTCAACAGCTTCTCGGCGCTCGCCCAGCTACCCGACCTGTACATCAGCGAGTTCAAGGCGGTCATCTTCGGGTTCCTGGCCGGGGTGGTCGCCTCCTACCGGGGTCTCAACCCGGCGAGCGGTCCCTAGGGCGTCGGCGACGCGGTCAACCAGTCCGTGGTCATCACCTTTCTGCTCCTGTTCTTCGTCAACGCCGTGCTCACCGGGATCTACCTGCAGGTCGTCCCGCCGAAGGGAGGGTGAGGATGACCATCACCGGCACCAGACTGCGTCGGGTCAAGAGCCCGCTGTCGTGGCTCGAGGAGCCCGGCGACCAGCTGATCTTCTACATGCGGGCGCTGCTGTGGACGCCCCGGACGATCCGCCGCTACACCAAGGAGATCCAACGGCTGCTGGCCGAGGTCGCGTTCGGCAGCGGCGGCCTCGGCGTCATCGGCGGCACAGTCGGGATCATGGTCGGCATCACGCTGTTCACCGGCATCGTGGTCGGCCTGCAGGGCTACGCGGCCCTGCAGCAGATCGGTACCGCGGCCTTCACCGGGTTCACCTCGGCCTACTTCAACACCCGGGAGATCGCCCCGCTCGTCGCGGGCCTGTCGTTGTCGGCGACGGTGGGCGCGGGGTTCACCGCGCAGCTCGGCGCGATGCGGATCAACGAGGAGATCGACGCCCTCGAGGTCATGGGCATCCCCAGCCTGCCCTACCTGGTGACGACCCGGATCGTCGCGGGCGCGATCGCGATCATCCCGCTGTACGCCGTCGGCCTGCTCAGCTCCTATCTGGCCTCCCGCCAGGTCACCGTGCTGTTCAACGGCCAGTCGGCCGGTACCTACGACCACTACTTCACGTTGTTCCTGGTCCCGGTCGACATCCTGCTGTCCTTCCTCAAGGTGGTGATCTTCAGCGTGCTGGTGATTCTGTCGCACTGCTACTACGGGTTCACCGCCAGGGGCGGTCCCGCGGGTGTGGGGGCCGCGGTCGGCCGGGCGGTACGCACGTCCATCGTGCTGATCAGCGTCACGGACTTCTTCCTCAGCCTCGCGCTGTGGGGCGCGACCACGACCGTGAAGGTCGCCGGATGACCACAGCGAAGCGACAGTTCGCCGGTTTCATCTTTATTCTGGTACCCGCACTGCTGATTTGGTTGTCGATTGCTGTTTATGACAAGAAGTTCGTCAAGGTCTCGATGGTCACCCTGCGGACCGGAACGGCCGGCAGCGAGATGCACCCGCACGCCGACGTGAAGATGCGCGGGGTGGTCATCGGCGAGGTGCGCGACATCTCCGCCGACCTGGATGGTGCCACGCTCAAGCTCGCGATCCAGCCCGACAAGGTCCCGCTGGTGCCGGTCAACGTCTCGGCGCAGCTGCTGCCGACGACCCTGTTCGGCCAGCGGTACGTTTCGCTGATCATGCCGGACCAGCCCAGCCCCGAGCGGCTCCGGGCCGGCAGCGTGATCGGCGCGGACCGGTCGGCCAACGCCATCGAGATCCAGCAGGTGCTCGACAACCTGATGCCGCTGCTCACCGCGGTCCAGCCGCAGAAGCTCTCAGCGACGCTGACCGCGATCGCCCAGGCCCTCGACGGGCGCGGCGACAAGATCGGCAAGACCTTCGTCGAGCTCGACCACTTCCTGCGGCGGTTCAACCCGAGCCTGCCCGCGCTCAACCAGAGCATCCGGGAACTGGCCGCCTTCACCGCCAACTACAGCGAGGCCACGCCCGACATCCTGCAGGCGCTCAACGACCTGACCCACACCACCCGGACGATCGCCGACCAGCGCGCCAACCTGAGCACGATGTACGCCGCAATCACCGGGGCCTCCGACGAGCTCACCGACTTCTTGCGGGAGAACTCCGGCAACGTCATCAGGCTGGCCGTACACGGCAGGCCGAGCCTGGAGCTGCTGGCGAAGTACTCCCCGGAGTACCCCTGCGTCATGAGGATGCTCACCCAGTTCATCCCGAAGATGGACCAGGTGCTCGGTAAGGGCACCAGGAACCCGGGCCTGCACGTCGACGTGCGGACCGTCCCGTCGACCGGGGCCTACCGGCCGGGCCGGGACCGGCCGGTCTTTGATGCCCGCGGCGGCCCCGCCTGCTACCCGGTGCCCTACACCGGCGCGAAGCCGCGGGTGGTGAGCACCGCGCTGGTCAACTCCGAGGCGGAGAACGAGCTCATCAACGAGCTGATCGACGGCCCGGACTGGAGCAGCGTCCTGGTCGGACCCCTGTTCCGGGGCACCGAGGTGAGGATCACATGAAGCGCAAGGGAATAGCCGCGCCGCTGACCAAGTCGCTGGTGTTCGTCGCGGTCACCTCGCTGGCCACCGGCGTGCTCGCGGTCAGCATCGCCCAGACCGACTCGGGGGACCGGGCCGCCTACAACGCCCGGTTCTCCGACGCCTCGGGCCTGCGGGCCGGCGACAGCGTCCGGATCGCCGGTGTCGAGGTCGGCCGGGTCGAGAAGATCAGCGTGGTGGACCACCGGATCGCTCGGGTGCGGTTCACCGTGGAGAGGGACCGCAAGCTGCCAAGCTCGGCCAGCGCGACGATCAAGTACCTGAACCTGGTCGGCCAGCGCTACATCCAGATCGACCAGGGTGCCGGCGACCTGGCCCCGATGACGCCCGGCGGGACCATCCCGGTCGAGCGGACCACCCCGGCCCTGGACCTGACGGTGCTGTTCAACGGGTTCAAGCCGCTGTTCCAGGCACTGTCGCCGCAGGACGTCAACGCCCTCGCCACCTCGATCGTCAAGGTCATGCAGGGCGAGGGCGGCACGGTGGAGAGCATCCTGTCGACTGTCGGCTCGCTGACCGGCACCATAGCCGGCAAGGACGACGTCATCGGCCAGGTGATCGACAACCTCAACGCCACGCTCAAGACAATCAACACACGCAGCGACAACCTGGTCGACCTGATCACGACCATGCAGAAGCTCGTCTCCGGGCTGGCCAGGGACCGCAAGCCGATCGGCAACGCCATCGGCGCGCTCGACGCCCTCGCCCGCAGCACCGCCGGCCTGCTCCAGGTCGGCCGGGAGCCGTTCAAACAGGACCTCGCCCAGCTGAAGCGGCTGTCGGGCAACCTCGACCGGGAGGCGCCCACGCTCGACAGGTTCCTGAAGAACCTGCCGGTCAAGCTGGAGAACCTGACCAGGCTCGGCTCCTACGGCTCCTGGCTGAACTTCTACATCTGCCAGGCCACCGTGACCGGCGCGGCCTACCAGGAAGTGCCCGGCGAGCCCCAGCCGCCGTTGACCGGCGTACCGAACACGGCTGCGAGGTGCACCTCATGAGGCTCCGCCGACCCCGGTGGAAACCGGTCAGGGAACGCAACCCGGTCACGGTCGCGATCGTCGGGCTCATCTTGATGAGCCTCGTCCTCGGGCTGGCCTACAAGTCCGACGACCTGCCGGTCATCGGCGGCGGTACCGACTACACCGCGAACTTCGCCGAGTCGGCCGGCCTGCACGCCGGCAACGAGGTGCGGGTCGCCGGGGTCAAGGTCGGCAAGATCACCGACGTGACCCTCGACCACGGCAAGGTGAAGGTCGCCTTCCGGGTCAAGGACACCTGGATCGGCAACGCCAGCACCGGGCTGATCGCGATCAAGACGGTGCTGGGCGACAAGTACCTGGCCATCGACCCGCTGGGCGCGGCGAAGCAGAATCCAGGCAACACGATCCCGCTCGACCGGACGACCTCCCCCTACGACGTCACCCAGGCCTTCCAGGACCTGTCCAACACGATCGGGGCGCTCGACACCGAGAAGATCGCAGACAGCCTCGACACGCTGTCGGCCACCTTCGCCCACACCGAGCCGAGCGTCCGAAAGGCACTGGACGGGCTGACGGCGATCTCCAAGACGATCTCGTCGCGGGACGCCAAGCTGGTCGAACTCCTCGCCGCGACCAAGAAGGTCACCGGAACCCTGTCCGACCAGAACGCCGCGTTCGAGGCGCTGCTGCGGGACGGCAACGTGCTGCTGGGCGAGATCAGGCGGCGCAGGGACGCCATCCACGGGCTGTTGATCGGCACCCGGCAGCTGGCCCGGCAGCTGTCCGGCCTGGTCGAGGACAACCAGGACCAGCTCTCGCCCACGCTCAGGTCGCTGGGCAAGGTCACCGACATCCTGCTCAACAACCAGGCGAACCTGGACCGGGCCCTGAAGCTGGCCGGCCCGTACACCCGGCTGCTGGGCAACGCGCTCGGCAACGGGCGCTGGATGGACGGCTACCTGTGCGGGCTGATCCCCAAGGACTACCTGCCCGCGGGGACCGGCCCGGCGACCGGCTGCCAGCCTCCCAAGCAAGGCGGAAAGTGATGCTGAGCAAGTTGCGCGACGTCGTGATCGTCGCAGTGATGGTCCTGGCCGTGGCCGCCGGGGTGATCTTCGTGGTCCTCGGCGGCCACGGCGGCCAGCGGATCACCGCCTACTTCACCGAGGCGGTCGGGGTGTACGCGGGCTCGGACGTCCGGGTCCTCGGCGTCAAGGTCGGCACGATCGAGTCGGTGCACCCCGAGGGAGACCGGGTCAGGACCGTGCTGCTGGTCGAGGACGGGGTGGAGATCCCGGCCGACGCCGGAGCCGCGGTGATCGCGCCGAGCATCGTCTCCGACCGGTACATCCAGCTCACACCGGCCTACGTGTCGGGGGCCAGGCTCGCGGACGGCGCGGTCATCCCGGCGGACCGGACCCGGACCCCGGTCGAGCTCGACAAGATCTACGACAGCATGAAGCAGCTCGCCGCCGACCTGGGACCCGACGGGATCAACAAGGACGGCGCGGTCTCCCGGGCCCTGCGGGTCGGCGCGAAGAACCTCGACGGCAACGGCGCGAAGATCCGTACGACCATCTCGGAGTTCAGCAAGGCCGCCAAGACGCTCTCGGGCTCCACACCGGACCTGTTCGCGACCTTCGCCAACCTGGAGAGCTTCACCGGCATGCTCCGCAGGAACGACGGCCAGGTCCGGCTGGCCGAAAGGCAGCTCGCCGACGTGACCGGGTTCCTCGCCGCCGACCGGCAGAACCTGGGTGCGGCGCTCAAGGAGCTCGCCGACGCCCTGGTCAAGGTCAAGGGCTTCATCAGCGACAACCGGGCCGAGGTGCGCGCCAACGTCGGCAAGCTCGCCAGGCTCACCCAGACCCTGGTCGACCAGCGCAACGGCCTGGCCGAGGCGCTCGACAACCAGCCGCTCAACGTGACCAACGTCCTCAACGCCTACGACCCGAACCGCCGGGTCCTGGTGGGCCGGGGCAACCTCAACGAGCTGTTCCCCCTTCCGGCGGTGGGCCCATGAAGAAGTTGATCCTCTCCCTGACCCTCGTCCTGGCGACGACGGGCTGCATCCTCCCCGGGGTGCAGGACATGCCGCTGCCCGGCGGCGCGGACGTCGGCGACCACCCCTACACCGTGCGCGCACAGTTCGTGAACGTCGCCAGCCTGGTCACCCAGTCGGCGGTGAAGGTCAACGACGTGCCGGTCGGCCGGGTCACCAAGGTCACGGTCCCGGTCGACGGCTGGACCGCGGACGTGACCATGCTGATCAACGGGGACGTGAAGCTGCCGGCCGACGCCCTCGCCAAAGTCCAGCAGTCCAGCCTGCTGGGCGAGAAGTACGTCCAGCTCGCCGCGCCGAAGGGTGGAGGGACCGGGGTCCTGGCCACGGGCTCGGTGATCCCGGTGACGCACACCAACCGCAACACCGAGGTCGAGGAGGTCTTCGGCGCGCTGTCGCTGCTGCTCAACGGCGGCGGCATCGACCAGATCCAGACGATCACCCGCGAGCTCAACAAGGCCCTCGGCGGCAACGAGCCGGCGATCCGGTCCATGCTCAAGCAGGTCAACACGCTGACCAGCAGCCTCGACGCCAACAAGGAGGGGATCGTTGAGGCGCTCGACGGGCTCAACCGGCTGTCGGGCACCCTCGCCTCGCACAAGGAGCAGATCGCGGTCGCGCTCGACGACCTCGCACCCGGCCTCAAGGTCCTGGAGAGCCAGCGCGGGGCGCTGGTGCGGATGCTCGACTCGCTGCGGCGGCTGTCGACGATCGCGGTCGACACCATCAGGCGCAGCAAGACCGACCTGGTCGCCGACCTCAGGGCGCTGGAGCCGACCCTGCGCAAGCTGGCCGACTCCGGCAGAGACCTCCCCCAGGCCCTCCAGGTGCTGATCACCTACCCGTTCCCCGACTCGGTCCTCCCCGCGATCAAGGGGGACTACCTGAACTCCTACATCTCGGTCACCGCGCCCGCTGGAACGACGGTCATCCCGCCGCTCAAGCCCGAAGGCAAGTGATGGTCACCCTCAGAACACGCCTGAAGAACATCGGTTTCGCGATCATCGGCATCTGCGCCATCGCCTTCATCGGCACCAACTACGCCGACCTCGGGCGCTTCGTCGGGCTGCGCGGCTACTACGTCGTCAAGGTCGACCTGGCCCAGGGCGGCGGGCTGCTGCCCAACGCCGACGTCACCTACCGGGGCGTGTCGGTCGGGCGGGTCGGGCCGATGCGGCTGACCGCCGACGGGGTCATGGCCGACCTGCACATCAAGAACGACTCGCCCAGGATCCCGGCCACCCTCCAGGCCATCGTGGCGAGCCGGTCGGCGGTCGGCGAGCAGTACATCGACCTGCAGCCCAGCGCGCAGGGCGGGCCCTACCTCGCCGAAGGCCAGGTCGTGCCCCGCACCGCCACCCACACTCCGGCCCAGGTCACCGAGCTGCTCGTCAGCCTCAACGACTTCTCGTCCTCGGTTCCGCTGGACGCGCTGCGGACCGTGGTCGACGAACTCGGCACCGCCTTCGCCGGCCAGGGCCCCGACCTCGGGTCGCTGCTGGACGACGGCAGCGAGTTCGTGCACGCCGCCGACGAGAACGTCGGGGTGACGACCCGACTGATCCGCAACACCAACGCGGTGCTGGCCACCCAGAACCAGGAGGCCGACTCGCTGCTGGCCTTCGGCCGGAACGCGCGCCTGCTCGCCGCCCAGCTGCGCAGCTCCGACCCCGACATCCGCCGGCTGATCGCCGCGGCGCCCGGGGCATCCGAGCAGTTCGCCGGGCTGCTACGCGACCTCGACCCGAGCCTGAGCGTGCTGGTCGCCAACCTGCTGACCACTTCGGACGTGCTGCTGACCCGGACCAGGGGGATGGAGCAGTTGCTGGTCAAGGCCCCCGCCGCCGTCGCGGCCGGGTCGAGCGTGGTCGGCTCCGGCAAGCTCAACCTTGGCCTGGTCACGACGTTCTTCAACCCGCTGCCCTGCACCAGGGGGTATGGCGGCACGACGTACCGCAACGGCCTCGACCTGTCCAGGGGCCCGGCGCTCAACACCGCCGCCCGGTGCACGATGGCCCCCTCGACCGGGGTGAACGTGCGGGGCGCGGCCAACGCACCGCATCCCGCGGTGCCCCGGCCGGCCAGACCCGGCTCGACCGGAGAGAACAACCTGCCCGGCCTGGGCCTGCCTGGTGCGCTCGGCCTGCCCGGCGTGGACCAGGGACCGGCCGATCTCGGCGGCCTGCTGGGACTGACCCGATGAGGGCCGCGGTGCGGGTCCTGCTCGCCCTGTCGGTGGCGCTGGCGGCCTGGGGCGGCTGGTCGGCCGCCCACGCCCCGGCCGGGTCCTCGACGGGGCCGGACCTCGGACATGAGCGCGACCTGGTACTCAAGGCGGGGACGCAGCAGCTCACCACCCTCACGAGCATGGACCACACCCGGGTCGACGCCGGGCTCCAGTCCTGGCTCAACGCGACCACCGGGCTGCTGCGGGACCAGCTGGTGCGGGACGCCGCGCAGAACAAGCAGAAAATCCAGCAGAAGCGCACGACCGCGGTCGGCTCGGTCGCGGACGCCGCGGTGACCGCGCTGGACCTGCGGGCCGGCAACGCCAAGGTCCTCGCCCTGGTCCGGATCCGGGTGACCCCGCCGGACGGAGCCGCCCCCGGCGTGCAGAAGCAGCGCTACGAGGTCGGCCTGGCCCGTACCGCCGAGGGCTGGAAGCTCACCTCGCTCACCGCGATTCCCGTCAGCTCTGTCTGAGAGGACACCCCATGAGCATCACCCTCGACCGGGAGACCGAACAGCAGGCGGAGCGGCCGCCCCGGCGGATCCGGTCGCAGCTGGTGGGCGCCCTGGTCCTGGCCGCCGTCGGCGCGGGGCTGCTGACCTACGGCGGGCGCGGACCCACCGCGGTCGCGCCGGCCGGTGGCGACCGGGCGCTCGTGGACGCCGAGGCGACCACGCAGGTCATCGGGGACGTGGGGAGCGCGCTCACCCAGATCTTCTCCTACGGGCCCAGGACGCTGAACGCCACCGAACTGGCCTCGCACGACGCGCTGACCGGCAGGGCCGCGGCCGACTACGCCCGGCTCTTCGCCGTCGTCCGGCAGCAGGCCCCGGCGCAGAAGCTCGTCCTGACCACCCGGGTCGTCCGGGCCGGGGTGAGCGACCTCAGCGCCAGCACCGCTCACCTGCTGGTGTTCCTGGACCAGCTCACGGTGCGCGCGGGCAAGGCCGCCCCGGTGGCAGCCGCCCAGCTTTCGGTGACCGCCCAGCTCAGGGACGGCCACTGGCTGATCTCAGATTTCCAGGCACTCTGACCCGCCGAGGTGGCAGATGATCGACACCCAGCACGACACCGACATCGACCCCGACCCCGACCCAGACACCGGCACCGACCCCGACCCCGACACCGGTACCAGCACCGAACTCGAGGAGGAGGAGGCGGCGGCGGAACCTCGGCCGGGCCGGGACCCGCTCCGGATCGCCGCCGGCGCGCTCGCGGGCGTCGCGGCGGTCTGCGCGCTCTGGTCGGGCTGGTCCTGGCACGCCGCCACCGAGGACGCCTCGCTGCGCTACTCCCAGCTCAGGGACGAGGTGCTGCGCAGCGGCGAGCAGGGGGTCGTGAACTTCACCTCGCTGGACTACCGCGAGGTGGACAAGGGCCTGACCACCTGGCTGGACTCCTCGACCGGGTCCCTCAACCAGGAGGTCGCCCAGGGCCGGGAGGCGTTCACGCAGAGTGTGCTGCGGGCCAGGACGGTCAGCACCGCCAAGGTCCTCGACGGCGCGGTCACCGAGCTGGACGACCACGCCGGCAAGGCCCGGATCATCGTGGCGGTCAGCCTCACCGTCACCCCCGAGGGCGGGCGGCCGGTCGTCAAGAACAACCGGCTCATCGCCGAACTGACCAGGACCGGCAGCGGCTGGAAGCTCAGCGCCCTGGGCCAGGCCAAGACCGAGGCCCTCGGGTCCTGATCCACTGCGAGAGGAACGGACGATCATGGTCGCACTGAACGCGGGAGCCGGCACCGGACGGCGGGTGCCCGCCGTCCTGGGCGTGGCGACGGTGCTGCTCGGCGGTTTCGCCTTCTGGGCACACCAGCAGGAGGCCCAGCTGTACGACACCGACGCGGGCCGCAACAGCGCACTCGCCGACGGGGCCAGGACCAGCGAGGTCAAGGGACAGATCGTCGAGGCGGTCAACAAGGCCTTCACCTACGACTACCAGGATCTCGCCCGGACCGACCGAGCCGCGCACAGCGCCCTCACCGGCCCGGCCATCAAGCAGTACAACGTGCTGTTCGGCCAGATCAAGACCGAGGCGGCCGACAGGAAGCTGATCCTCACCACGAAGGTCACCGAGGCCTCGGTGACCTACCTGCACGGTGACGCCGCCCGGCTGCTGGTCTTCGCCGACCAGTACAACAACCAGGGCGCCGACGGGCAGGAGGCCTACGTCACGACCATGCTCGCGGTGGACGCGGTCCGCCGGGACGACCAGTGGAAGATCGCCGGCCTGGACACCTTCACCGGTCGGAGCTGATCGTCTCCGTCGTGGCCGGGACCGCGGCCACGACGGCCTGCCCACGCCCGGGGTGGATCAGGCTGACCTTCTGCCCGGCCTGCCCGGCCTGCCCGGCGGCTTTCCGGTCCGCGCGGCGCTTCAGCCTGCGACCCCGTCGGCTGAGTCCCTTCTGCGACGTACCGGCCTGGGCGGAGACGGCCGCAGCCTCGATCCGGCCGCGCTCGGCCCTGACCCGGGCGTGCGCGGAACCGGGGACCACCCCGCCGACTCCGGCCGCGGCCAGCGCCTTGGCCAGCCAGATCCGGCGGCGCCGGTGCCGCCAGGTGCCCAGATGGGCGGCACACACCAGCGCGGCCAGCACGATCGCGAGCGCCCTGGTCCACCGGTCCTGGTCGAACGCCGCGAGCGACGAGCTGTTGCCGGCGTTGATCAGCCGGGCGCCGCTCGGGTCGGGGCTCGGCGCGGGAGCGACCGACGGGAACAGATCGGACTCGCCCGGGGCCGGCGCTGCGCTCGACGGCGCGCTGCTGGGGTTCAGCCAGGCCGGGATCGTCGGGGGAGCGCCGTTGGTCGGGAAGAACGGTGACGGGCTCGTCGTGGTCGGCGTGGGGGTCGGCGAGCTGCCCGCGCTCGGCCCGGTATGAGTCGTGGAGGGGGTCTTCGTATTGCTCGGACGGGAGGTGCTGGGGCTCGGCACGACCGGGGCGAGGAGTTCCACCGAGCCGTTCCCGGGAGCCGAGAGCCCGGCTCCGCCGGCCCGCTCGGCCACGACGCTCACCGCCAGGGTCCCGACGGCATCGGCCGGCACCTTGAAGCTGGTGCTGCACGTGCCGGAACAGACCCCCGCCGCCTTGCTCGCGTAGGAGCTCCGCACGGTGTAACCGAGGATGTCGGGCTCGTCGTTGGCGGTCCAGGACGTGGTGATCGTCCGCCCGGAGGCGCTCACCGACACCCCGCGCGGCGCGGCGGCGGGCACGGACATCCAGAACGAGGTGGAGTCGCTGTCGGCGGGGTCCCCGGCGTCCAGGCTCGCCGAGTGCGCGCTGTTGCGGGTCGCGTGCCCGTCGATCGTGTAGGTCAACCACTCGTCGTCACCGGTCGCCCGGGTCAGGCCGTCCACGGTGAGGGTGCCGCCCCCGGCCGGAGCCTTCGCCCGGACCGTGACGGTCGAGGAGGTCAGTACCGAACCCGAGCCCGGGGAGAGCTCCGGACTCGCCCCGTCAGCGGCACCGGTGTTCAGAAGGATCAGTGACACGGGTGCCACCGCCAGCATTGCACCAATCCGCGTCTTCACAGGTCTCCGGCTCCTTCACATGGTGACAGGCATAAGAATTCCTGCGGAAGCCTAATCGGAATACCGGTCGATAAGAGTGCAGAGAAGTGATGAAAGCAATCCTGATGACGCGCGACATGTGCGCCCGATGAATACCGTTGGGAGCGATGCCGCCGGAGTAGTGTTCGACGATATGGCGGGCGAACCCAAAGGCGACAGAAAACGATTCCGGCGCCTTCCCGCGGACCAGCGCAGGGAGGAGATCCTCGATGCCGCGGTCAGGCTCGTCGGGCGGGTCCCCGAGGTCTCGATCGACGACGTGGCCGCCGCGGCGGGCACCTCGCGCGCGTCGGTCTACCGCAACTTCGACGGCAGGAAGGGCCTGTACGCTGCGACGCTGCGCCGGATCTGCCAGCGGCTCGAGGCCACGCTGGGGGAGATCCCGCAGGGCCCGCCGAGCGAGTGCCTCGAAGCGGGCGTGCGCACCTACGTCGACTTCGCCGTCGAGTACGGGGCCGTGCTCGGAACCGGTCTGCCCGGCAGTCCGGAGGTCCAGCGCGAGGTGATCGGGGAACTGCGCCAGGTGATGTGTCGCTGGGTCTTTGCCACCCTCGGCGGAACACCGCCGGAACCGGTTCTGGAGACGGCGGTTCACGCCTGGGTGGCCGGCCTGGAATGGACGATTCTCGAATGGAGGAGACACCACCGGTTGGAGCGCTCCGCACTGGAGGCACTGCTCAACCGGCAGTTGTTCCTCACGCTCGCGACGGCGTCGTCGGGCGCGCGGCTGGACTGGCTGGCGAGCGTGGAGCCGCAGGACGGCCCCTACGCCCGTCAGCTGCGCGAGACGGCCTCGCTGCTCGGCAGTTCCTCGTTGCTCCGCGGCCGGTAGCCGGAGGCGGGGAGGGAGCCGCCCCGGAACCGCCGGTGGTGACCCGAGTAGGAGGCGGCGATCGCCGCCACCGGGTCGAGCTCCGTGGCGGTCTCAGAGCTGATCTCCGTGTTGATCTCGGTGTTGATCTCAGAGTCGGTGTCGGTTTCGGTGTTGATCTCGACCGGCGGCGCCCCGGCCGGTGTCCGGCGCTGGTGCCGGGGGAAGAGCCAGATCGCCACGGCCGCCAGGACCAGGCCGATGATCCGCAGTGCGACCATGGCCAGGTCGTCCGGCCAGGGCTGTGCGTACAGCAGACTGCCCATGACCAGCAGGAACAGCTTCGAGGTGACCATCACGATGGTGACGATGACGAAGAGCCGGCAGTACTGCATCGCGATCTGCGCCAGGCCGAGCCCGAGTCCGCCGTTGATGATGATCAGGTAGAGGCTCGGGGAGGCGTACAGGTCGCCGGCTCCGTTGACCTGGATCGACCGGGCCAGCCCCATGGCCAGGACCGCGGCGATGCCGACCAGGGTGCCCGCGCCGACTCCGTGGGCGATGCCGTTGAGCGGCCGGGCGTGCCTGCCGTCCTCGGTCCGCTCCCGCACACAGAAGATCCACACCGCGACCACGAACGGCGGCGCGATGATGCCGGTGAGCTGCCAGGGCGACGGGGAGTCGGGCCAGGACGGGGCGGTGAGTTCGGTCGACGTCGCCGAGACCGCCAGGGCGGCCACCGCGAGCACGATCACGCCCAGCCCGGCCCACTCCCGCGCGCTGAGGCGCTCGCCGAACCCGGCGACGGCGATCAGCAGGAGGAAGATGAGGTTGGCGACCAGGACCGGGACGGCCAGGGCAAGCGGCGCGCTCAGCAGGAGACGGCTCTCCATGCACAGGCCGGTGAGGACGACCACCAGGCCGGCCAGCCACCGGCGGTTGAGGAGCAGCAGCATGGCCGTACGGAACGGGCGTGCGCTCGTCAGATGATCCAGTTGGGGCGCTGCCAGCTTGAAGATGGCAAAGCCGGTGAAATAGACGGCCATCGTCGCGCAGGCAAGTAGAACCGCTGCCATGTAATGCGCTCCTCGGGGTGGTGGCTTGTGGAACACACGGTCTCAAACAGCGCGGCCGCAGGAAATTCATCGGCATG
>JBDSTJ010000700.1:0-7016 GCA_039928335.1 Streptosporangiaceae bacterium
CCGGTGCGGGGCGGAGGGATGGTGGGAGCGGGGCTCCGGCCGTGCGGCGGTTGAGGTCCGCCAGGAGCGCCTCGGTCTCTGCGTGCGGCGGGAAGGTCAGCAGGTAGCGATCGTCAAGAAATGCCGAACGGCTGCGGCGGACGGGCCAGAGTCGCCTCACAGGCTGCCCGCGACCGTGTCGATGATCTCGGTGAGCTCGAACTCCTGGAGCCCCTCGCCCGCCTTGGACGGGAAGTGGACGGTCAGGTTCCATTCCTCATAGAGATCGGTCCAAGGGTAGAGCGGCGGAGCGTAGAGCACGAGCCGCTTGGCTGAGTTCTCCATGAGCGCCGTCTTGCTGCGGGCGTAACCCCACTGCTCGGCCAGATCGTCGAGGCTGCCGGGAATGCCCCGCGGGTAGGAATAGGCGGCTACCGCCTTCGGGTCTCCAAGCGGATGGGCCGATGCGTCAGTGAACAGCACGATGATGTGGCGACGCCGGTCGAGCCCTCGCTCCCAGGAGGAGTTGATCGCCAGGGCGAGAGCCTCAAGGCCCGACTCGGGAAAGTCGCCACCGCCCCCGGCGTAGAGGCCGCGGACAAACGTGTCGAACTCACCGGCCTGATCGGGGAAGGCCATGAACTCCGTCTGCTGGATCGCGTCATCGGCATTGTCGCCGAAGTCACGGAAGGCGATCACCCTGATGCGCAGCTGGCTGATCGATTTGTTCTTCCGCGCCATCTCGTCCTCGAGCCGCTCGTGGAAGGAGAGCGCGCTCTCCTTGACCAGGTCGAGCACCGGCCGCATGCTGTCAGTGACGTCGATGCACAGCACGATGTCGACCGCGTACTGCAGGTTCGCCTTGTACGACTCGTTCATGGATGCCTTTCTGTTGTCTGCTGGGACCGATGGGCGTGTCAGCTCCGCGAGCGCCGCAGCACACACGCGTCAGGGTCCTTCAGTGCGATGAAAAAATCGGCGGCCGCAGGCCGGTTCAGCGGGTGGTACTCGGTCGCCGCTTCGACCAGGGCCCGGAGGGACGGCGCCAGCCGCTCGTCGATCTCGAGCCGCCGCCCGGCGTTGACCACATCGGCCGGGGAGTCGAACCCGGCGGGCGACTCGGGCAGCCTGCCGGTCAGATAGCGGTGCATGACGAGAGCGAGCGAGAAGACGTCGGTGCTGGTACTGAGGTCGGCGGGCTCCACGTCACCGTCCTCCTTCATGTAGCGCAGCAACTCGGGTGAGCAGTAGGGCGGGCCGCCCGTGATGACATCGTGGTCCGGCGGATCACCCGATGGGTAGGCGTCGTCGAGGTCGATGAGCTTGGCCACGTGGAAGGCATTGGCCGCACGCCTCTGAATGACGACGTTCTCGGGTTTGAGGTCCCCGTGGACCATTCCGGTCTCGTGCAGTAGCTGGATGCTGAGCGCCAACGTCCGTACGAGCACGTTCTTGTTGTGGGTGTCGAGTGCGAAGACGTTGGTGAGCTCCGCAGGCCGCACCCGCTCGGTCACCTTGTAGTAGGTGGACCGTTCGGCGAAAAACTTCACCGGAAGGACGAGGTTGCCGGCGCCGCTCGTCCGAGGGTTGATCCGGTCGCCGATGAGTCGTTGACGGGACTCGAATTCCTCGCATTCGGCCAGTATCGCGCGCGTGCGGGGCGAGTCGGGAGCGTCTTCACGGGGCCGCTTGGGATCGAGGAACTGCTTGATGAAGTACTCTCGCCCATCTCGTTCGGCGAACGCCCACACGCACCGCCCGCCCCCCTGGTTGGTGGGGTTGCTGACGACGCGGTAACCGCTGATGACGTCTCCGACTTTCACAGCGCCTCCTGAGGGAGCGGCGGCATCCGGCTCTCGTAGCCGGGCCGGTAGGTGTGCCAGGCCTGGGCACGCCACTGCGCCAGCGTCAACCCGGCATGACGGATGGTCGGCCGATAGCGTCGGACCATGATGTCCGTGCGCGCGGTGAAGGCCGCCCGGAGCTCCTCGAAACCGCGAAACCCCAGGGCCACCGCACTCAGCGAGGCGTCATCCCCGGAAGTCTCGAACGCCCACGCGCACAGGGCGTCCGCCCAGTCGGCCTCGTCGCGCGCCTGTCGGAGGGTCTCGAGGAGACGGCACTCGAGGTCGGCGGGAGTATCGAGATACCCGAAGAATCCGTCAGTGGCGCAGACCAGGACACAGGGCGTTGAGCACTCGACGCCGCTGGAGTCGATGTGAAACGGCTGATCCGCGCTCACGACATTGACCAGCGGCGGATCCTGGCACAGCTGGTCGAGAGCGTCTGTCTCGACGGTGTGATCACGGGTGAGCGCCTGGAGTCCGGCGTCCGGTGTCAACAGGTAGGCACGGGAGTCCCCCGCCCAGAAGGCCCGGCAGCGAACGGAACCGGACACCTGCTCGTACCTCAGCACCGCCATCGTGGTGGGCAGTTCACGGAGCATCTTGGCCATCAGCCTGCTGCTCCTCGCCGGGCGCATCCTGCCGAGCAGATCGGTGAGCCGTTCGTGCAGTGTCACGGCCGCTTCAGGGCCGAGACCTGCCAGGCCGTCGCGGAACCAGGATTCGACGGCACCTCGCGCGACTCTCGAGCCCACCCAGGCACCGGTACGAGAGATCCCGGCCTCCGTTTCGTAGGCGATCGACGCCCCTGCTCCCCCGGAACCGTCGAAGACACCGATCACACCCGTGTTCTCCTTGGTGTGGTGCACGAGCAGCGGCTCGGAGTCCTCACCTCGGCCTCGGTCACGTTCGGTCCACACCCCGATCGCCAGGACGGCGCCGTCCCGGTGGTACCAGATCGCCCGGCCGGTCTCAGGCCTGTCCGACGCCGTCACTCGCATCACGTCCCGTCTCAGTTCTCGTCGCGGCGGGGCCGCACCCGGCTCTGCGGCCGCTCCGGGGGGCTCGGCGGCTCAGTCGGCACGCCGTCGAGTTCGTCATCGTCGAGTGGGGGCTCCCTGTCGTGGACCCGCCGCTCGTAGGTCGACCCGCCGTCCTCGAGCTCGCGTCTGGCCCGGCGGACCCGGCTGGACGCGGTGCCGCCGAAAGCGACGCTGGTCCCCTCGCCGAGACGGCGCAGGATCGACTCCTCGGCCTCGACGGTCTCGAAGTCCTCACGCCGATGCCCGGACGGCCCGAGGACGGTGTCGAGGGTCTTGCGCAGGTCCTCGCGCTCGGCCCGCTCCGCGTTGCTGATCCAGTCGAGTACGCCCTGCGGACCGTGGGTCTCCAGCATTTCGGCGAGCAGGCCCTCGGCACCGTCTCTGCTGAGCATGCCGAGGTTGTGGTCGCGCCGCATGGCCCGCAGGCGGTTGTCGCGCCCGACATTGCGGTAGTCCTCGGCATTCGCCAGGTTGGCGGCCGGGTCGACGATCAGTTCCACCTGCACGCCCCGCAGATGGAATGCAGCATCCCCGGTGAGCGGGGCGAGCGCGGCGTTGAGCGCCTGCTCGGCCTGGTGGAAGTGGGAGATGTCGAAGGTCCGCGCGATCATGCGCATCCGGTGGTGCATCGGCGGCTTGAGCGCCTCGGTCACGTCACGGATGCCGCGGGTGACGACGACCGCCGGATCGCCGACTCTGCAGGCCAGCGTGACCCGCGCGTGGAAGGAGAAACTCGGGTCGTTACTGACCAGGGCGGAGTCGAACGTCAGCTGGTATTCACACAGGTTCACCAGATAGCTGTACTGGTACACGCCCAGATGGGAGGACGGGATCATCTCGCCAAACCGGTAGGTGACGGGTTTCCCCTCCCTGGGCAGCAGGACCAGCGCGCTGCTGGCATTCGGCGCCTTCAGCGGGCTGAGAAGGCGGACCGCGGGCAGAATCTTCATCTCGAGGATCGGGTCATAGGTGCTCGGGCTCGGCATCATCGAGAAGTCCTTGTCGAGGTCGGGTTTGTCAGCGTCGCGTGCAGGGCTCCGGCGGCGGCGGACGGGCGGGCGGGATCCCTGGCCCACCGGTCGAGATGCCAGATGATCCGTTTGGCCTGCCGAGGTCCGAGGCCGATCACCTCGGACAGCAGTTCGGCCAAGGCCTGCCGCCCGGCGAGATCGTCCTCTGCGTGGTCGGTGACACAGCGCCGCAGGGCTTTGAGGGCGTACTCGCGTGAGATCTCGTCGTTGAGGGCTCGGCCGAGCATCCGGGTGAGCCTTCGACGGTTGCGGCCACCGTCAGCGATCACCAACGGCACGCCCGGATTCCAGGCCCAGGGCAGCGGCGCGAACGCGGCGGAGACGAAGATGAGCAGCGCCTGCCGGACAATGTCGAGCTCGCCTTCCGGGTCGGACCAGGAGACCAGCGCCCGGAGCGCGTCGGTCTCGCATCCCATCCCCACCAACCCCACGACGCCGGACGCCACCGGGACGAGCCCACTCCAGTTCTCGTCGTCAAGACCGCGGCGCAGGATCCGGAACGCCTCCTCGGGTCGCCCCGCGCCCAAGGGTCCGCCGACGGCCGCCGCGGCCGTCGCGCGTCGCCGCAGACTCGGGTTGGTCTCATCGGTCCACAAGTGGAGTTCGGCCCAAACGAGATCGGTGAGCTCGGGGTCCGCTCCGAGCACCGCCAGCGTCATCGCGGCGGATTCACGGACCCGCGCGCTGTCGTCGGCCGCCCACGGCCGCAGATACCGCCGCACCGCGTGAACGTGGTCGTTGCGGGCGAACAGGCTCAGCGACACCGCGGTGTTGGTCCGGACTTCGTAGTCAGGATCGTTGACGAGCCGCCGGATCCAGCGCAGCATCGGCTCGCGTTCGCCGTCGAGATGCAACCAGGCATGTTCCAGGACTGGTACACGTAGCGCCGGGTCGGCGAGCCGGACGCGCTGCGGGTCCCCCCGGTGGGCCGAGTCCGACAGGATGATCCACGTACGTTCGGCGGAGAGTCTCTCCCGGAAACGGAGTCGGGGCGGGCGTCCGTTCTCCGGGACGGGGTCGAGCAGCTTGTGCAGCTCGACGGCGGCGTCCGAGACCGTCAGGAAGGTGGCGTTCTCGAGGACCGCCACGGCCAGCATGAACGCGATCTCGTCGGGATCGCGGTGTCTTCCGAACCAGGCGCGCACCCGCAGCTTCGGGTCGCGCATCTCCGCGATGAGCGCCTTCAGATCCTTTGCCCCGCGCATGGCCTCGGCGAGGTGCACCGCGAAGCGCGGTTCGGGCAGATCGGCCAGCAGGGCCGCGCCGCCGGCCGCTGTCACCTTGTCGACGAGCATGGCGCGTTCGACCGGGCTCGGGTCGGAACCCAGTACCCGACGGACAATGATCTCCACGAGGTCGAGGGACCCAAGAGATCCGATCACGCACGGCGAGTGCGTCGCCTCGGCGAGCGCTCCGCCCGCCCGGCCCGTCAGCACCACCAGGTGGCTGTCGACCGCGCCCAGGCAGGCGGCGATCCGATCGATCCAACCGAGGTCGAGATCGTCCGCGCTCATCAGTGCGGAGCCACCCAGGTCGAGCAGATAGGCGGCCCCGGGGACAGGTGGCTTCCAGGTGGCGGCCGCCAGACTCTCCGATGCGGAGAGCAGGTAGCACGGCCGTTCTCCGTCTGAGACGGACGTCAGCAGGTTGAGAGCTCCGGCGGTCCGCCCGGTGCCGGGATGATCCTCCAGGAGCACGAGGTGATGTGCCCTGAGGGTGTCGAGGGCGTCCCCGAACGCGGAGGGCCGCACAAAGTGCTCGACATGGGATGCGACCCAAGCTGCACCGAGCTCTCCCGGCCGGTCCGAGGCCGTCCTGGCGTCACCCATGTTGAGGCCGCCGCCGAACTCCACGGTGTCCTGGAAAAAATTGAACTTCATGTGGACGTCTGAGCCAGACTGCCCGAAGCGGCGGAATGCCTCTTTGAGTATCTCGTCGCTCCGTGCCGATTCGGCACGCGACAGCGGATCATCCGCCTCACGTAGACCCTTGAGCGCGGCGTTCCGGTCCTCTGCGGCCCTGCGCTCCTGCTGCTCCGCCTCGTGGTCGAGGGGCGGCTTGTCGTCCTTCGGCGGCTCAGGTGGGGAGCCGAGCTTTCCCGGTTCGGCTGCCGCATTGGCGCGGTCATCCTCGGCCTGACGGCCGGGGGAGCCGCCGGGCTGATCTTTTGGTGCGCTCATGGGCATTCCTCGGAACTCAGATGTTCAGGTCACCGCTGACCTGGACCTTCTTCTGGAAGATCGTCAGCTTCTCGATGGTCTCGGCCCGGATGTTCGTCCTGTCATCGCCCGGCGAGGACTCCCGCTCGACCAGTCGGGCCACCTGACGGGCGAACCCGGCGTCCTCGGTCAGGTGACGCAGCAGGCGCTTGGCGAGGGAGGCGACGGCCTCACCGTCGTCGGGGGATCTCTGCGCCCAGGTCAGCGCGGCCTTCTCGTCGGGTCCCACAAGCCGGCCCTCAAGCAGCTCGGCAAGCTCCTCCACTACCGGCGCAGCAGTTGGACGGCCACCCCGAGCAACGATCTCAGCGGTGGCGGCGGCCAGGGCAGCAGTAGCGTCCTGTCTCATGTTCTCTCCGGAAGGGGGGTAGGGAAGGCGCAGTGCCGGGTCGTCCCACTGGATGCGCCGGTAGAGGTCGGTAAGCTCGGGGCCCGGCGGGGCCTCGATCTCGGTCTCGAGACGTTGCTCGACGCGGGCGTAGACGCCGTGCACGTCGGTGGTGCGTCCGGCCCGGTAGAGGGCGAGCATCAGCAGGCAGGTGAGCTTCTCGTCGACTGGTCCCCCCTCGACGGCCCGGTGGAGATCAGGGATCAGGCGGTGGTGCTCGCCGAGCTCCAGATCGAGTTCGGCACCTGCGACGAGGGCGGCGCGATGCTCCCATGCCAGGTCCCGACGGGTGCTCGCGGCCCAGTCACCCGGGAGGCCTGCCAGCGCCGTGGAGTCCGGGCCCCATTCGTCGAGCGCATTGCGGCAGAGGGTCGCAGCCAGGCGAGGGAACCTCGCGGACCTCGCCTCGGTGAGGAGGTCGCGGAAGCGGTACAGATCGACGTTCTCGCGCGGCACCTCGGTTCGGTAACCTCCTGATCCCCGCGGGATCACCGGGCCCGCGCCTGCGGTGA
>JBDSTJ010000701.1:0-9377 GCA_039928335.1 Streptosporangiaceae bacterium
AGGGTGCGAAGCTCGGTCTGGCCGCGTTCACGGCCGCCGCCGAGGCCTTCCGCGAGGTCGTGACGGAGCCGATGCCCAAGGGTGAGGTCAGCACCGCGGTGAGCGCGCTCGTGCCGAAGTCGCTGACCTTCTGGTGTGCGACGTGCGCGGCCCAGCACATTTCCGGCTCGCTGTTCCAGCAGGCGGGGCTGTTCGGCGGAGTGGGGGTGTCCTCCACGGGCGGGACCACGCTGGCGCCGCTGACGGAGCGGTTCCCCGTCCCCCGGGAGGCCGCGGGGACCGACCGCTTCGTCGAGAGTTTCCTGCGCTTCCTCGGGCCCGCGACGCCGGCCGAGGTCGCGAGGTTCCTCGGCACCTCGGTCACCGTGATCAGACAGGTGTGGCCTGCCGGCCTCGACGAGGTGACGGTCGAGGGCAGAACCCGGTGGATCCCGGACTCGGACGCGCTCCTTGCGGCCAAGGCACCGGACGTCGTGCGGCTGCTCCCGCCGGGAGATCCGCTCCTGCAGAACCGGGCGCTGCTCACCCGGGACAAGGCGCAGGAGAAGGAGATCTGGCGGCCGATCGGCAACCCCGGCGTCGTGCTGGTCAACACCGAGATCGCCGGGACCTGGCGGGCGAAGATCGCAGGCCGCGGGCTCGACCTGACCGTCACGGCCTCGGGGCCGTTGCCGGACCTCAGGGCCGAAGCCGACCGCCTCGGCGCGGTCAGGGGCGTCTCCGAAGTGCGGTTGCACCTGTGACGGCCGTCCGGAGATCACCGAGCGGTCCCCGCTGTCGGGAGATCCTCACCGAGGTGGCCCGCGCCGCGTAGGCCAGGAGCACGAGCAGGACGCACGGGAGCGAACTCGGACGTCGCGATCCCGACCGGCGCGTGGGTGAAGGGCACCCCGGCCACTATTTCAGGTGAAGATCGCTGGCGGGGGTTCGGGGGCGAGAACCGCCTCGCCCGCCTGGATCGGGGCGTAGCCGGAGGTCCAACGGGCCAGTTCGCCGGTGTCCATGCAGCGGGCCGGGGCGATGCCGCCGGCCGACCTGCGGGTCAGCTCGGCGACCGGGAGGGGCTCGGCGGAGCCTGCGAGGATCAGGTTGCCGAAGCGGCGGCCGCGCAGCACCCCGGCCTCGCCCAGGAGCATCGTGTGCGGGAAGGCCTCCGCGAGGGTCGCGGCGAGACGCCTGGCGAACTGCATGCGGCCGCTGTCGGCGACGTTGACCAGGAAGGCGCCGTCGGGGCGCAGGATCCGGGCGGCCTGCCGGGCGAACTCCAGGGAGGCGAGCTCGACGGGCATGACCGCGCCGGTGAAGGCGTCGAGGACCACGAGGTCGTCGGCGTCGTCGGGCAGGGACTCGAGGCCGGCACCACCGTCGCCGATCTTGACTTTGAGCCCGCGGACGGACTTGAGGTCCAGCTGGTCCCGGACGAGCTGGACGAGCCGGGCGTCGAGCTCGTACACGACCTGGCGTGAGCCCGGCCGGGTCACCGCGACATAACGGGCGAGGGTGCAGCCCGCTCCCCCGACGTGCACGACGTCGAGCGGCTCGTCGCCGACCCCGAGCTGGTCGACGACGTCGCCGAGCCGGCGCATGTACTCGAACTCCAGGTGGGTCGGGTCGCCGAGGTCCACATACGACTGGGGGACGCCGCCGATGCTCAGCATCCAGCCCTGCTCGCGGTCGGGGTCGTGCAGCAGCTCCGCCTCACCCTGCGAAATCGGATAGCGGCCCTCGGCCGGCCGCTCACTGGTGCGCCTCATGAACCCCAGCCTATGCAAAGGGAACCGCCGCATGATCACAGCGGGGGGCGCGTGATCATGCGGCGGCGGGCTCAGGCGGCTTCGGCGTGCTTGCGACGCCTGGCCTGCTTGGGCTGCACCGGGGCGGCGACCCGGCGCTGGAACGGGAGGTACTGCTCGGGGCGGCGGGAGGACGCGCGCAGGTCGCTGGGCTCGACGGCCACCATCCGGTCGAAGCGGAAGGCGCGGATGCCGTGCCGCAGCCGGCACCAGCCGACCAGGTACCAGTGGTCGCCGTGGACCAGCGTGGTGACCGGCTCTATCTCCCGGCTGGAGACCTTGCCGCGTTCGTCGCGGTAGTGCAGCCGGACGACCCGGCGGTCGCAGATGGCCGCGGCCAGGAGCTTGGCCCGGTGGGCGGTGTCGGCGTCGAGCGGCTCGGTGAGCGTCGCCAGCGACGCGGTGACGGTGTCGTCGGCGCTCGCCGGAGCGGTCGCGAGGAGGTGTCCGAGGGCCTGGCGGGCGGCAGTGGACTGCGGGCCGGCACCCAGGTGGGCGAGGGAAAGCGCAAGGGAGGCGATCTCTGCGGCGGACAGTGGAACGGGGTTCGAGGCTGTGGCGGCCATGGCCTCAGTCTAGCACGATTTTCGATAACATGTTCGAACGATCTAGAGTCTTGTTCGACGCGCCGCCACCCCTACATCGGGAGGAACTCCGTGCTCGTGGTGAACTCCTGGAGCGCGTCCTCCAGCGGTTCCAGGCCCAGGCCAGGGCCCTGTGGCACGCGCAGGTGGCCGTCCTGGAGCACGAACGGCTCGGTGAGGTCGGTCCGGTAGTACCGGCTGGAGGCCGAGGTGTCACCGGGCAGGGTGAAGTTCGGCAGTGCCGCGAGCGCCACGTTCGCCGCCCGCCCGATCCCGGTCTCGAGCATCCCGCCGCACCACACCGGGACGCCGAGCGCCGCGCACACGTCGTGCACCCGCCGGGCCTCCAGATAGCCGCCGACCCGGCCCGGCTTCACGTTGACGATCGCCGCGGCCCCCCGCTGGATCGCGTCGGCCGCCGACCGGGCCGAGGTGATCGACTCGTCGAGGCAGACCGGGGTAGTGATCCGTTTTGCCAGCTCGGCGTGCCCGGCGATGTCGTCCTCGGGCAGCGGCTGTTCGATCAGCAGCAGGCCGAACGGGTCGAGCCTGGCCAGGTGCGCGGCGTCGCCGACCGTGTAGGCGGTGTTGGCGTCGACCTGCAGGCCGATGTCGCCGAACCGCTCCCGGACCGCCCGCACCGGGGCCACGTCCCAGCCCGGTTCGATCTTCAGTTTGATCCGCAGGTAACCGTCGGCGAGATAGCCCTCGACGGCTTCGAGCAGCTCGGGGACCGAGTCCATGATCCCGACGGAGACCCCGGCCGGGACCGCGGGCCGGACCGCGCCGAGGAACTCCCCGAAGCTGGTGCCGCGTCGTTTGAGCCAGACGTCGAGCACGGCCGCCTCGACCGCGGCCTTGGCCATCGGATGGCCGTGGACCGGCCGGAACGCCTGCTCGACCGTCCAGGGCGTCGCGGGCTCGCCGGCGATTCGCGGCAGCAGGAAGCGCCGGATGACCTCGGCCGCCCCTTCCACGTACTCGTGGGAGTAGACCGGCTCCTCCATCGCCACGCACTCGCCCCAGCCGGCGCCGTCCGCGGTCACCACCCGGACCAGCAGCAGGTCCCGCTCGGTCTGGGTGCCGAAGGACGTGCGGAACGGCGCGACCAGCGGCAGGCTGACCCGCCTGAGCTCGACACCGTCGATCTTCATGGCCGGGTTCCTCTCAGCACGTAGAAGCCGTCCGGGGTGAGGCCGGTGACGCCCAGCCCGGCCGCGAAAGCCGTGTCGAAGGCCGTCCGGAGCGAGGGCCGCCACAGTGCGGCCGTGTCGGGGCGTGCCCCGCGCAACGCCTCGATATCGTCGGGCACGGCGACCAGGGTCACCCGCCCGGTCCCGGTCCCGGCCGGGACCGGGACGTCGCCGGCCCGGTCGAGCAGGACCACCGCGCCCGCCGCGACCAGGCTCGCGGCCGGCGACGGCACCGGAGCGACCTCGGCGGTCAGGTCCCAGGCCACGGAGAACCGGTCGGACGGCGAGCCCGCGTTGAGGTCGTCGTCCATCGGTCCGTAGAAGTCCGGCAGGTAGGCGGTGACGACCGCACCGAGCCGGTGCAGGTTGAAGTGCGCGTTCCGCCGGACCAGCGGATCGAACGTCCAGGTCACCGTGTCGATGCCGTGTTCCAGCGCCCAGTCACGCTGGTGGAGTTTGAGCGCCTGGCCGATCCCCTGGCCGCGCAGCCCGGCCCGGACGCCGGTGACGTGCGAGTGCAGCCGGCCGTCGGCGCTGTGGAAACCGATCACCACCCCGACCAGGGCGGGGCCGAGATAGGCCCCGGCCACGTAGTTGCCTGTGTGGGCGAAGGCCGTGATCAGGCCCGCCTCCATCAGCGGCTGGCCCCACACCTGGCTGAGGAGCCGGGACGCCTCATGATGGGCGGCCACGTCGCTCAGCTCGACGACGTTCAGATCGGTCACACCCTCAGAGTGCCCAGAAAATGCCCACCTCACCTCGGCGGACGGTCACTGCTCGCGCAGCCGCGCGATGAGCCCCCGGAGCAGTTCGGTGCGGGCGGGCAACGCCGCCAGGTCCAGCCACTCGCCTTCGGCGTGGGCGTTGCCGCCGACCGCGCCGAGCCCGTCCAGGGTGGGGATGCCGAGCGCGCCGGTGAGGTTGCCGTCGGAGCCGCCGCCGACCGAGGCCTCGCGCAGTGGCGGCATGCCGAGTTCGGTCGCGAGCGCGGCGGCCAGCTGGAACAGCCCGAAGGAGGACGAACGCTGGAGCGGGCCCCGGCGTGGTCCGTCCGCCACGGTCAGGGCGGCCTCGGGGTGCACGGTCCGGAGCGCGTGGATCGCCGCGTCGACCCGGCGCAGTTCCGCGGAGTCGTAGGCCCGGACGTCGACGGCCAGCCGGGCCGCCCCGGGCACGGTGTTGGAGGTCGTCCCGGCCGAGGAGACCGTGGGCGTCACGGTCGTCCCCCGGCCCGCGTCACCGAGGGCCGCCACGGCGAGGGTCTGGTGGGCGAGTTCGACGCCCGCGTTGACCCCGCGCTCGGGGTCGAGCCCCGAGTGCGCCGCCCGGCCGGTGATCTCCAGTTGATACCGGGCCAGGCCCTTGCGGGAGGTCTTGAGCGCACCGTCGGCACTGGGTTCGGTCACCAGGACCGCGGCCACCGAACGGGCGGTGTCCTCGATGAGCGCCCGGGACGACGGCGAGCCGGTCTCCTCGTCGGAGGTGAGCAGCACCGCGACCCCGTCGAGGTCGTCGAGGCCGGCCAGGGCGTGGAAGATCTGGACCAGCCCGGCCTTCATGTCGAAGCAGCCGGGTCCGGTGGCGCGCGACCCGGTGACCGTGAACGGCCAGCGGGCGAGCGTACCCCTCGGCCAGACCGTGTCGAAGTGGCCCAGGAGCAGCACCCGGGGCGCGCCGAACGACCACAGCAGATGCTCGCCGTGGGACTGGGGCGCCGCCCCGAGCAGGCCGGTTCCCAGCTCCGCCACGAGGTCGCGGCACGCGCCGGTGTCGCCGGTCGGTGACTCGCACCCGACCAGCGCCGCGAGCTCCCCGGTCATCCGGTCAAGTGACACGGGGGTTGGCCCTTGCGCGGTAGTGGACGTAGGGCGTGCCGTCGGGCAGTTCGTAGAAGACGAACGGGATCCACGTGGGGCTGCCCTCGGCCCGCCCCACGAATGTGATCTCGTCGACCGCGACCAGGTCCAGTTCGAGCGGCGGCGACAGGGCGGCGAGGCTCTCGCTGGTGACCTCGATCAGCGCGTGCAGCCCCTGCTCCTTGGCGGTCAGCGTGGTGCGGACGTGGTGCCGGTCATAGACCCCGGCATAGCGCTCGGCGTCCACCCGGACCGCCTCGGTCGGCGGCCGGAGCTCAGGTCGTACGGTCAGTCCCGCGAGTTCCGCGAACAGTTCGGTCGCGAGCCGGTGGTGCAGCGCCGCGTCGTGGCCGCCGTTGGTGAGCACCGCGACGACCAGATCGAGGTCCGGGACGACCCACAGTGCCGCGTTCTGGCCGATGGTGCTGCCCGCGTGCGACAGCACCGGCCGGCCGTCCCACCAGTCCAGGATCCAGCCGAGACCCCAGTGGCTGCCCAGGGAGTGCCGGTTGGGCAGTTCCACCTGCGGCTGCCGCATCGCACCCCGGGACTTCGCCGTCAGCAGCACGTCCGACAGGTGGGCCCGGCCGAAGGCGACGACGTCGGCGGCGCTGGCGCAGATCAGCCCGGCCGGGCCGAGTGCGCGCATCAGGCCCCAGGTCGGCGTCGGCACGGCCGGATCGCCCAGATGCCCGGTCGAGGTCCGAAACCGCAGGGCCTCCTCGGGCAGCGTGCAGGTGCGGGTGAGACCGAGCGGCTCGATGATCTGCTCGCGTAGGGCCTGGTCCCAGACCCTGCCGGTCAGCCGCTCGATGATCAGCCCGAGAATCGGGAAGCCCGCGTTGACATAGGACTGGGTCGTGCCGAGCGGGTGCAGCTGCGGCAGGCCGGCGCAGGCCGCCAGGTACCTCTCCAGGCAGTCGTCGCCCCGGCCGGTGTCGAGGAACAGGTCGCCGTCGATCCCGGAGGTGTGGGTGAGCAGGTGCCGGACCGTCACGGTCCTGGTGACGTGCGGGTCGGCCACCTGGAACTCGGGCAGCAGGTCACGGACGGGCGTGTCGACGGTCAGCAGGCCCCGCTCGACCAGGAGCATGATCTGGGTGGTCGTCCACACCTTGGTGATCGAGCCGATCTGGAACAGCGAGTCGGTGGTGGCCTGGACCCCGGTCGCCAGGTTCAACGTGCCGGCGGCGTGCGCGTGCAGTCGCTCCCGGTGCCAGTAGGCGAACGACGCCCCCGGCACCCCGTACTCCGCGAGGAGCTCCCGGAGCCGGACTCCCCAGTCAGATTCAGCCACATTGCCTCCTTACCAACGGCAAAGTGCACTTTAACGGGATACAAGCCGGTTATCGTCAGATCTTTCCACAAACCTTTCACTCGGCCTTGTCAGGTTCGCTGACGCAGTGCCCTCTCCGCCGCCAATGCTCTTTTATTGCCCGGATGCGGTTTTCCGGCGTGTGGTCGATGCCGACGTCTTCAGCGGAGAACGCCTGGGCGAGGTGCTGGGGGCGTTAGGGTCGTTTGTCATGGCACGACCGTTGAGTGAAGTCGTAGAGGCAGGCTGGGCGCAGGCCCTGGAACCCGTCGCAGGGCAGATCGCCGCGATGGGCGACTTCCTGCGGGCCGAACTGGCGGCGGGCCGCACGTACCTGCCTCCCGGGCCGAACGTGCTGCGCGCCTTCCAGCAGCCGTTCGCCGACGTCCGGGTCCTGATCGTCGGCCAGGACCCCTATCCGAGGCCGGGCGACGCCATGGGCCTGAGCTTCTCGGTCACCCCCGAGGTCAAGGTGCCGCCCAGTCTGGTCAACATCTACACCGAGTACATGCAGGACCTCGGCCTGCCGGGTCCCGCCAACGGCGACCTGACCCCGTGGAGCGAGCACGGCGTCCTGCTGCTCAACAGGGTGCTGACCGTCGCGCCGCGCAAGCCAGCCTCGCATCGCGGCAGAGGCTGGGAGCAGGTCACCGAGCAGGCCATCCGCGCGCTGGCCGCGCGCGGCACCCCGCTCGTGGCGATCCTGTGGGGCCGGGACGCCCAGACACTTGAGCCGATGCTCCCGGGCACCCCGTGCATCACCTCGGCGCATCCCAGCCCGTACTCGGCCTCGGGCGGTTTCTTCGGCTCCCGCCCGTTCAGCCGCGCCAACGAGTTCCTCGCCCGGCAGGGCGCCCAGCCCGTCGACTGGGAACTCCCCTGACTTCCCGCCTCAGCCGTACCGGCAACCGGCGGAGTCCCGCGGTGGGTGTGGTCACGGCCCCGCCCGGGGGGTCGGGGGCCCGGCACCCGGCAGATCGACGCTACTGAGTTTGACCAGCTCGGTGAGGGCGTCGCGGAGGTGCCCGATCAGGTCCCATACGTCGGGGACGAGGTCGCGGCAGGCGATGATGCCGATATCGAGGTTGCCGTTGTAGGTGAAGACCGTGATGTTGACGCCGCCGGTCACGTCGCTGATCACTGAGGCGGGGTAGTAGGTCAGCACCCGTGCGCCGCGCAGGTAGAGCGGCATCTGCGGACCGGCGACATTCGAGATGATCAGGTTGAGCGGGCTGATCGACGGGGCCATCCGCAGGGCGAGCCGGGTCACGATGCCCGAGACCGGGGCCGGGACGAGGCCGCTGATCTCCTCCAGCCAGGTGCCCGAGGACGCGGCGAACCGGCGCTTGACCTTGCGCATCCCGTCGCGGACCGCGTCGACCCGCTGGGTCGGGTCCTCGATGTGGGTCGGCAGCGGCGCGAACATCACCGACAGCGCATTGGCTCCCCCGCAGGACCCGTCGCGGCGTAGCGACACCGGCACCCCCGCGATGAGCGGCTGGTCCGGCAGTCCGTCGTGGTCGATGAGCCACTGCCGCAACGCAGTCGTGCACATGGCCATGACGACGTCGTTGATGCTGATGCCGAGTGCGCGCCGGACCGTCTTGACCTCGTCCAGCGGCAGCGAACCGAACGCGAATCTGCGACGTGCGGAGACCGTCGCGTTGAACGGCGTGGCCGGGGCACCCCTCACCTCCGATCTCGCCGGGTTCTCCCGGCGCAGCAGGGTGCGGATCGTGGTGGACAGCTCCCGGACTCCGGGGACCGTGCCGACCACCGGCATCTGGTCGAGGTAGGGGGCGGTGCGCAGCACGGACCGGGCGGTCCGGACCGGGTGCAGGACGGCGCGGGCCAGGCCGGTGCCGACCATCGGCCATGCACCGGGCCCTGGCAGCGGGGTGCCGGCGGTCGCCGGCGGTGTCACCGACTCGGGTTGCAGGTCGAGCAGCGCCATCAGGAGTTCGGCGGCGAGAACGCCGTCGACGCAGGCGTGGTGGACCTTGGCGTAGACGGCGGCGCGGCCACCGGACAGGCCCTGGAGGAGGTGCATCTCCCAGAGCGGGCGGCGGCGGTCGAGTGGTCGTTCGTGGATCCGGGCGATGGCCTCGCCGAGCTGCTCGTCGTCGCCGGGCGTGGGCAGCGCCACTTCGTGCACGTGCAGTTCGGGGTCGAAGTCGGGGTCGTCGACCCAGTAGGGCCGGTCCAGACCCAGCGGGACCCCGGCGAGTTTGTGGCGCAGCAGGCCGGCCAGGTGGGCTCGTTCCCGGACCAGTCCGACGAGGTCGGCGCGGGTGAGCCGACCGTCTGCGCACAGGGTGGTGTCGACGACGCCGAGACCGCCGATGTGCGCTGGAGACCGTCCTGTCTCGATGTGGAGAAAGGTGGCGTCCACTGCGGTCAGCTGACTCATCGTCGTCGTCCCCACTCGGCCCGGACAGGGTCTTCCTCACGTGGAACTCACACGGGATCCCCAGCTCGTGGCGGGTGTACCCGCCGGCACGGCCTACATCGGACATCTCGCCGATCCTGACCAGGAATTTGCCAGGAAATGCAGGTCAGGGCATCTCTGCGGAGGCCGGCTCGCCGAGGCCCTGCTCGGCTACCAGGCGCCCGGACGCCCGGACGCCCGGACGCCC
>JBDSTJ010000702.1:0-5206 GCA_039928335.1 Streptosporangiaceae bacterium
CCGTGTGCTCGACCTGGATGCGCGGGTTCATCTCGATGAAGACGTGCTCGCCCTGCTCATCCACCAGGAACTCGACCGTCCCGGCATTGACATAGCCGATCTCGCGGGCGAACGTGACCGCGTCGGCGCACAGCCGTTCGACCAGCCGCGGGTCGAGCCGGGGGGCAGGTGCGATCTCGACGACCTTCTGGTGCCTGCGCTGCACCGAGCAGTCGCGTTCCCGCAGGTGGACGATGTGCCCGGTCCCGTCGGCCAGCACCTGGACCTCGATGTGGCGAGGCCGGTCCACGGCCTGCTCCAGGAAGACCGTCGAGTCGCCGAACGCGCTCTCGGCCTCCCGCCGGGCCGTCTCGACGGCCGCTTCCAGCTCGGCCCGGCGCTCCACCCTGCGCAGGCCGCGACCGCCACCGCCCGCGGCGGCCTTGACGAAGAGCGGGAACCCGATCTCGTCGGCTGTGGCCAGCTCCGAGCCGGGAACCACGGTCAGCGAGCGCAGGATCGGCAGGCCCGCACGGCGGGCCGCGGCGACCGCCTCGATCTTGTTACCGGCCAGTCGCAGCACGGCTGCGGGCGGCCCGACGAAGATGAGCCCGCTGCGCTCACACGCCTCGGCCAGTTCCGGGCTCTCCGACAGGAACCCATACCCCGGGTAGACGGCGTCCGCGCCGACCCGCAGCGCGGTCTCCACGATCCCCTCGACGTCCAGATAGGCCCGCACCGGGTGGCCGAGCTCGCCGATCTCGTAGGCCTCATCGGCCTTCTGCCGGTGCAGGGACAGCCGGTCCTCGTAGGCGTAGACGGCGACGCTGGCGATGTCGAGCTCGTAGGCGGCCCGGAAGGCACGAACGGCGATCTCACCGCGATTGGCCACCAACAGCTTCGCAATCACAATCTGCTCCTCGGATCGGACCGGACCTGCTCGGTCAAGGGAGACCCTCACACACCCCTGTCCCCCGCCGGAAGGGGAGTGATCTGCTAATTAGTGCCAACTTTCGCTTGGGGCGAACCCGGTGAACTTCCCCGGTGGCCGATCCGGCTGGGCCACCAGGCGGCCGGTCCCAGGTCGCGGACCAGGGCGGGCACGAGCAGGGACCGGACCACCAGGGTGTCGAGGAGGACGCCGAAGGCGACAATGAAGGCGATCTGGGCGAGGAAGGCCAGCGGGATGACGGTGAGGGCGGCGAAGGTCGCGGCCAGCACGACGCCGGCCGAGGTGATCACGCCGCCGGTGGCGATGAGGCCCCTCAGCACGCCTTCACGGGCCCCGTGCCGGCCGGTCTCCTCGCGGACCCTGGACATCAGGAAGATGTTGTAGTCGACGCCGAGGGCCACCAGGAAGACGAAGCCGTACAGCGGCACGGACGCGTCGGTGCCGCTGAAGCCGAACAGGTGGGTGAAGACCAGCGACGAGATGCCGAGGGTGGCCAGGAAGTTCAGTGCGACGGTCGCGACCAGCAGGACCGGAAGCAGCAGGGAGCGCAGCAGGCCGATGAGGATCACCAGGATGATCAGCAGGACGACCGGCACGATGAGCGTCCGATCCTTTTCGGCGGTCACCTGCGTGTCGTACTGCTGGGCCGTGTAGCCGCCGACCAGAGTGTCCTCGCCCGGGAGCCGGTGCAGCGCGGTGCGGAGCCGTTCGATGGTCTGTTTTGCCTCGTCGCTGTCGGGTGCCGATGTCAGGGTCGCTTCGATCAGGACCCTGCCGTCGACGACGCGGGCCGCCGGGTCCAGGTCGGCCGCGGCGATCCCCTTGGTCTTCGCGGCGAGGGAAGCCGCCTCCTTCGCCTGGTCCGTCCCCACGACGATCACTGCGGGCTGGCCGGAGCCGCCGGGGAAGTGCTTCGCGAGGGTCTGCTGGGCGGCGACGGACGGGGCGTCGTTGATGAAGGTCTCGTCGAGCGGGACGCCCTTGGCGTTGAGCTGTGGGAAGAACGCGGCGCAGATGAGCAGCACGAGGAGCGTGCCGGCCCAGATCCGGCGTGGCGAACGGTCGATCCAGCCCGCGACCCGGCGCCAGATCCCGTGCCCGCCGGTGTCCTCGTCGGCCGACCGGAGCTTCGCCGGCCAGTAGGCTGCGCGGCCGAGCAGGACCAGCACGGCGGGCAGGAAGGTCAGCGCGCTCAGGGCGGCGCACACGATGCCGATGGCCCCGACCGGACCGAGTGCCCTGTTGTTGGTGAGGTTGCTCAGCAGCAGCGCGAGCAGGCCCAGCGCCACCGTGGCCGCGCTGGCGACGATCGCGCCGAGGGAACGCCGCACCGCCGCCCGGCCGGCCGCGAACCGGTCCTCCCGCCGGGTCAGCTCCTCCCGGAAACGGGCCGTCAGCAGCAGAGCGTAGTCAGTGGCGGCGCCGATGACGAGGATCGACAGGATGCCCTGGACCTGGCCGTCGACCCGGACGATGTCATGATCGGCGAGCACGTACACGATGGCGCAGGCCAGACCGAGGGCGAACACCGCGCCAATGATGATCACAAAGGGGAGCAGCAGGCTCCGGTAGACCAGCAGGAGGATCAGCAGCACGCTCACCAGTGCGACGCCCAGCAGCAGCCCGTCGATCCCGCCGAAGGCATCGGACAGGTCGGCCTGGGTCGCGGCCGGTCCGGCGATCTCCACCTTGGTGCCGCTGACCTCGGCAGCCGCCGCACGAGTGCGGTCCAACGTTCCGGGCAGGGCTTCACCCAGGTCCGGCTTCAGCTGCACGACCCCCTGGAGTGCCAGTGAGTCCTTCGACGGAAGCGCGGGCGACGGCTTGCCGACCACGCCGGGTCCGCCCGCCAGGGAGGCCAGCGCCTGGGTGGCCGCTCTGGTCTGCGCTTCGGTCACGGGCTTGCCGTCGGTGGTCGTCCAGAGCACGACCGCCGGCAGGGTCTCGTCCTGGCTGAAGGCCTTCCGCGCCTCCAGCGCCCTGGTCGACTCGGCGCTCTGCGGCAGGAAGGCGGCCTGGTCGTTGGTGGAGACTTCGCCCAGCTTCCCGGCGTAGGGCCCCAGAACGCCGCCGACGCCCAGCCACACCAGGGCCAGCACCACCGGGATCAGCCAGCGGACCTTGTTCATCGGATCTCCTCATGATCATGGCAGGAAGGGTAACTCTTTCGCAAAGTATCTCAACGATTGAACTAATGTACCCTGATAATCATGAGCGGCGAAAACGGGGTCTCCCTTCAGTCCTTCGCCGTCCAGTTGCGCCGGATGAACAGCGAGTTCAACCGGATCGCCCACGAGTTCGCCCAGGCCCACGGCCTCCACCCCACCGACGTACAGGCCCTCATCGCGATCCTCGACGCCCCCAACGGGCTGATGACGCCGGGCCGGCTGCGTGAACAGCTCAACCTCAGCTCGGGCGCGATCACGGCCTGCCTGGACCGGCTGGAACGGGCCGGGCACGTCCGGCGGACACGCGACCCGCACGACCGGCGGGTGGTGCACCTGCACTACGAGAGCGCGGCCAGAGAGATCGCCAGCGTCTACTTCCGCCCGCTGGCGCGCAGCACCGACGCGGCGCGCAGCCCGTTCAGCCCCGCCGAGCAGCAGACCATCCTGCTGTTCCTGGAGAGCATGAACGAGGAGCTCACCACGGTGCGCTCCACCTGAGCGCCGGTTAATCTGCTGCCAGCAGATAATGCTTACCTTGACCTCCTGGCGTTCCTATCTTCGAGTCATGGAACGCACAGGAGGAAACATGGGTATGACGGCCGAGTTCATCGGCGGAGCACTCGACGACCAGCTCGCCACCCGGCTGCTCCACCAGCGCATCATCGTGCTGGGAGCCGAAGTGGAGGACAAGATCGCCAACCGGCTCTGCGCGCAGCTGCTGCTGCTCTCGGCCGAGGACGCGCGCAGCGACATCAGTCTCTACATCAACTCACCGGGCGGCTCGGTCAGTGCGGGCCTGGCCATCTACGACACGATGAATCTGATCCCCAACGACGTGAGCACGCTCGCCATGGGTCTGGCCGGGAGCATGGGCCAGTTCCTGCTGAGCGCGGGAACACCGGGCAAGCGGTTCAGCCTGCCGCACGCCCAGGTGCTGATGCACCAGGGCTCCGCCGGGTTCGGCGGCACCGCGGCCGATGTGGAGATCTATGCCGGGCAGCTCGAGCGGATCGGTTCGCTGCTGACCAGGCTGACCGCCGAGCAGACCGGCCGGTCCGAGGAGACCATCGAGCGCGACAGCAGGCGTGACCGGTGGTTCACCGCCGAGGAGGCGCACGCCTACGGGCTCATCGACCACGTCGTCGAGCGGATGGACGACGTCCGGCCGGCCATGGCCCGCAACCGGACGGGGCTGTGACCATGAGCCAGTACACGATTCCCACCGTGGTGGAGAGGACCCCGACCGGCGAGCGGGCCTTCGACATCTTCTCCCGGCTGCTGTCGGACCGGATCGTCTTCCTCGGCACCGAGATCGACGACGGGGTCGCCAACGTGATCATGGCCCAGTTGCTGCACCTGGAGTCCGCCAGCCCCGATCTGGAGATCGGGCTGTACATCAACTCCCCCGGCGGTTCGTTCAGCGCCCTGACCGCCATCTACGACACGATGCAGTTCGTCCAGCCCGACATCGCGACCTTCTGCATGGGCCAGGCATCCTCGGCTGCGGCGGTGCTGCTGTCGGCCGGGGCGCCGGGCAAGCGGGCGGTGCTGCGGCACGCCAAGGTCATGCTGCACCAGCCGTCGAGCCAGGCCCGCGGGACCCTGCCCGACCTGGCCGTCCAGGCCAGGGAGGTGGCCCGGGTGCGCGCGGAGATGGACGAGATCCTCAGCCGGCACACCGGGCATCCGGCCGCCAAGATCCGGGCGGACACCGACCGGGACCGTACGTTCGACGCCCGTGAGGCCGTCGCCTACGGGCTGGCCGACGTGGTCATCTCCGACCGCAAGGAGCTGCGCGGCGGCTGAGCCCGGTCAGGCGGCCAGGCAGAACACGTCGCCGGAACCGGCCGGGCGGGCGGCGGCCCTGCGCAGGGTGACGGTCGTCCGGCTCATCCGGTCGGCCGCCATCACCCGGCCGACCTCGGCGAGCACGTCGCCGAGCTCCACCCGCAGCGCCTCGCAGACGGCGGCGAGCACCTCCGAGGAGGCCTCCTTGCGGCCCCGTTCCAGCTCCGACAGATAGGGCATCGAGATCCGGGCGGCGCGGGCGACGTCGGCGAGGGTGCGCCCCTGCGCCCTGCGGACCTCGCGCAGCACATCACCGAGC
>JBDSTJ010000703.1:0-3387 GCA_039928335.1 Streptosporangiaceae bacterium
CAGCTTCCAGGCGGCGCGCAGGTTGCCCCGCGCCCGCCGGGTCGCGGCGAGGTCCCGCAGCGTCATGGCCTGGCCCCAGACCGAGCCGACCGCGCGCATCGCCGTGGCGCTCTCCTCCAGGAGAACGTCCGCCTGGGCCAGATCGCCCTTGAAGTAGGCGAGCCTGCCCATGGTGCGCAGGCACGAGGCGGTGCCGCTGCTGTCACGCAGCTCCTCGAACAGGCTGCGCGCCGTGGCCAGGCAGTCGTCGGCGACACTCGTCTCACCGAGGCCGAGCGACAACTCACCGAGCGTCTCGTGCACCCGGGGCGCCAGGTGGTGTGGCAGTTCGCCGAGAATCAGCGCCTGCTCCAGCCACTGGACGCCCTCGCGCGGCACCCCGTGCACCTGCCAGTGCAGGCGCAGGGCCGAGGCCAGCCCGGCCAGGCCGGGACCGTCTCCGCTGTCGGCGAGGAACTGCAGTGCGGCGGAGATGTCGTGGTGCCAATAGGACAGCTGGTCGAGCCACCAGGACTGCTCGGGCCCGAACAGCTCGGTCTCGGCGGTCTGCGCCATGGCCATGAAGTAGTCCGCGTGGCCCCGCATGACCTTGGTGTAGTCACCGGTCCTGCGCAGCCATTCGAGGGCGTACCTGCGGATCAGGCCGAGCATCCGGAAGCCGAGTTCGCCGTCCGGGCGCTCGTCGGTCAGCAGGATGTTGCGGTCGACGAGGGTCTCCAGCAGATCCTGGGTCTGCGTTGCGGAGACCTTGCTGAGCCCCTTGGCCGCGGCGAAGCCGAACTCGCCGGTGAAGATCGCGAGCCGGCTCAGGAAGACCTGTTCCGGCCGCTTCAGCCGGGACAGGCTCCACTCGACGGCCGACCGCAGGTCGATGTGCTGGGACATGGTGTCGGCCCTGGTGCCGGACAGCACACCGAGGTCGCTCTCCAGTTCCGACAGCAGCGCCTGCGGCGACGACAGCTTCATCCGGGCCGAGGCGAGTTCGATCGCGAGCGGCAGTCCGTCGAGCATCTGGCAGAGCCGGCCGACCGCCTCCCGGTTCTCCTCGGTCAGCACGAAGCCGGGCCGCACCGCGCGGGAGCGGTGCACGAACAGCTGCACCGCCGGGATCCGCTCGAGTTCGGTGAGGTTCTTCGGGATGGTCGGACCAGGGACGGGCAGCGGCCCGAGCCGTACCAGTCCCTCGCCGTAGACGCCCATGCGTTCGGGGCTCGAGATCAGCACCGACAGCCGCGGGCAGGTCGACACCAGGTTGGTGACGAGCGGGACCAGCGGCTTCAGGACCAGCTCGCAGCCGTCGACCACGAGCAGGAAGTGCTTGTCGCGCAGATGGGCGGCGAGCCGGTCGGCAGGCAGCGCCTGATCCTCCCCAGTGACCCCCAGAGCGCTGATCAGCGTCTCGGCCAGGTCGGCGGTCTCGTCCGCGGCGCTGAGGTCGAGGTACCGGCCTCCGTGCGCGAACTCGTAGGAAACGTGCTCGAACAGCGCGGCGACGAGCCGGCTCTTCCCCACCCCCACCGGTCCGGTGACGGTGAGCATGCGGGTGGCGGGATCCAGGACCCGGTTGCGGAGTTCGGCGAACTCCCTTTCTCTTCCGACCAGCGGAGTCGGCGCATAAATCATCGCGTTCATTCCGTCGACCGTGGTTGAAGCCGATTGCGTAACGCTCTGGATGTAGGTCTGCAACTCCTACCCCTTTCGGCAGTTATATTCACTACGATAGTAAAGAAAGATCAACCATTGAGCAGGAATTCCGGTGGCCTGAACATGCAGAACGCCTGCAGCATCCTGCAGATGGATCATTCCGCTGACAGCGCCACCGGCTCCGGCAGGTCATCCAGGAGCCGGGTGACGTCGCCGCGGCACGACCCGCAGCCCGTTCCGCTGCGGGTGGCGGCCGTGACCGCCTGGACGTCGCGGGCTCCGCCGACGATCGCCTCGTTGATCTCGGCCCTGGTCACCAGGTTGCAGCGGCAGATGATCGCCTCGTCGGACTCCTCGACGGCGGCCGCGGCCGGAGCCGTGCCGAACAGCAGGGACTTGGGATCGGAGGGGACCTGGGCGCCCCCGTCGAAGAACTGGGTCACCGAGCCGGTGATCTTTCCGTCGCCGAGGAGGATGGCCCCGGTGATCCGGCCACCGTCGATCACCAGCTTCAGGTAGGTCCGGCGGGTCGGATCGCTGAACAGCACGACCTCGGCCCGGTCGTGGGCGTCGGTCTGGCCCAGGGTGGTCAACTCGACGTCGTGCGCCTTGAGCTTGGTGACCAGCGCCGACCCGGTGTAGCGGGCCTGCGGTTCGGCGCCGGTGAGCCGGGCGGCGAGCACCCTGGCCTGCTCCCAGGCCGGGTCGAGCAGGCCGCTGGAGAACCCGCGGTGCCGGGCGCAGTCCCCGATCGCGAAGATCCTCGGGTCGGTGGTCGCGAGGTCGTCGCCCACCACGATCCCGTGGTCGACCTCGAGCCCGAACGTCGCACCGATCGCGTCGCGGGGCCGGACCCCGCAGGAGACGACGACCATGTTGGCGGGCACCCACCGGCCGTCGGCCAGGTTGAGCCCGTCCACCCGGCTCCAGCCGGTCAGGGAGCTGACCCTGGCGTCGGTGAGCACGGTGACACCCAGATCCAGGTAGGTCCTGGCCAGGATCTCCGCCGCGCCGGCGTCCAGCTGGCGGTCCATGATCCGGCTCGACCGGTGCACGACGGTGGCCCGCATCCCCCGCTGGGCGAGACCGCGCGCGGTCTCCAGTCCCAGGATGCCGCCGCCGACGACCGCCGCCCGGCCGCCGCCGCCGATGGCCGCGTCCAGCGCATGGCAGTCGTCCAGGGTCCGGAGGGCGAAGACCCCCCGCCGGAGTCGCCCGTCGGGAGTCCGCAGCCCCTCGATCTCGGGCAGCACCGGGTCGGCCCCGAGCGCCAGGACCAGGGTGTCGTAGTCGGCGGACCGCCCGTCGTCGGTGTACACCCGGCGCGCGGTCCGGTCGATCCGGGTGACCGCCGTGCCCAGCAGCAGGCCGTACCCGCGCTCGGCATACCACTGCGGGTCGCCCATGACGATGTCCCGGTAACCGACCTCGCCGGCGAGCACCCCGGTCAGGAGCACCCGGTTGTACGGCGAGTGGGGTTCCCCGCCGATCAGGGTGAGGTGGATCCGCCCGTCCGGATCCCGGTCGGCGATCTCCTCTGCCAGCCGGGCGCCCGCCATTCCGGCCCCGACGATCACCACGCGTGACCGGGTCATGAGGTGGTCCTTTCGCCGATCCGCTCCAGGCGAACCGCGCAGGTCTTGAACTCGGGCATCCCGGAGACCGGGTCGAGGGCCGGGTTGGTGACGAGGTTCACCCGCTGTCGGCCCGGCCAGTGGAACGGCATGAACACCGTGTCGAACC
>JBDSTJ010000704.1:0-4450 GCA_039928335.1 Streptosporangiaceae bacterium
CTGCCACGCCAACAACACCTGCGTCGAGGTCGCCCGCCTCGGCGACCGCGGCGCGGTCGGCGCAAGAGACGGAAAACTGGCAGGGCAGAGCTTGGTTCTGCAATTCTCGCGGACCGAGTGGAACGCCTTTGTCGGTCGAACGCGGTCGGGCGACTTCGATATGCGGTGACCCGGGTTCTGGCCCGGGGATTCCGCTGCCGATTTGTTAGGATTGTTGCCGCAAGGTATCGGCCTTCAGGAGGCAAGAGATGTCCTCGGGGCAGCACGGCGCCCTTTGCTGGCGCAAGTCCTCGAAGTCCTATTCCAACGGGCAGTGCGTCGAGGTCGCCAGGGTCGGCCTCGACACCGAAGTGGCGCACATCGGCGTGCGCGACAGCAACGACGTCGGCCTCACCCTCACGTTCACCCAGCGGCGCTGGCGGTCGTTCGTCGGCGAGTTGAAGCTCGGCGCGTTCGACCGGTGAACGGTCTGAGCCCCATCCCGAGCCGGGATGGGGCTCGGTTTCCCCGACGGGCTCCTAGGGGCGGGAGTGATGTTCCGGCAGACTGGGCGGTATGAGTCATCCGACGCGGGCTTTGATCGAGCTCGGTGCCATCCGGGGGAACGTGGCGCTGGTCCGGGAGCGGGCCGGGGTCGCGGTGATGGCCATGGTCAAGGCCGAGGGGTACGGGCACGGGGCGGTCCGGGCCGCGCGGGCCGCGGTCGAGGGCGGAGCCGCGTGGCTGGGTGTCGCGTTCGTCCATGAGGCGCTGGAGCTGCGCAGAGCCGGCCTCGAGGTGCCGGTGCTGGTGGGGGTGACCGGTCTGGGGGACCCGTTTGACGAGGCGGTGGAGCAGGGGATCGACCTGGGTGTCGGGGCGATGTGGGTGTTGCGGGAGCTGGAGCGGGCGGCGGAGCGGACCGGGCGGACGGCCCGGGTGCAGCTCAAGGCCGACACGGGGATGACGCGGGGCGGGGCGACGGCCGAGCAGTGGCCCGTGCTGGTCGAGGCGGCGCTCAAGGCGGAGGCGTCGGGGCGGGTCACCGTGACCGGACTCTGGTCGCATCTGGCCTGCGCGGACGAGCCGACGCATCCGTCGGTCCGCGGTCAGGTCAGGGCGTTCGCGGCGGCCGTGGAGTTCGCGGAGCGGGCGGGGGTGCGGCCCGAGGTGCGGCATCTGGCGAACTCGGCGGCGGCGTTGACGTTGCCCGAGGCGCGTTATGACCTGGTCCGGCCGGGTATCGCGACGTACGGGCTGTCGCCGGTACCGGAGTTCGGAGACTTCGGGTTGCGGCCGGCGATGACCCTGACCAGCACGGTCGCGCTGGCCAAGCGGGTCGGGGCCGGACACGGCGTGTCGTACGGTCATGCGTATGTGACGTCCGGGGAGACCACGGTCGCCCTGGTCCCGGCTGGTTACGCCGACGGGATCCCGCGCAACGGCAGCAACGTGCTGGAGCTGCTGGCGGCGGGGCGGCGGCGGCGGATCGCGGGACGGGTCTGCATGGACCAGTTCATGATCGACCTGGGCGACGACGCGATCGAGGTGGGGGACGAGGCGGTGCTGTTCGGGCCGGGTGACGGTGGAGAGCCGACCGCGCAGGACTGGGCCGAGGCGACCGGGACGATCTCCTACGAGATCGTCACCAGGATCGGATCTCGGGTCCCGCGCGTCTATTCGGAGTGAGGACCTCTCGGGGAGGCAGGGCATGGACACCAGGCACAAGCGCAATCTGGGCATCGCCGGAGTCGTTGCTGGTCTGGGCGCGGCCGGCATCGGGGCGGCGGTGGCGGCCCGCAAGATCGCGGTGGGGCGGATCAGGCTGCGGCCGGATCCGGACGTCAACGAGCCGTTCGGGCAGCTCAAGGGCGAGGAGCTGACGGTTCTGGCCGATGACGGGCTCGAGCTGTACGTCGAGATCCACGAGCCGGACAAGCCCGGCCGCAGGCCGCTGACCCTGGTCTTCAGCCACGGGTACTGCCTGGACCAACGCACCTGGCACTACCAGCGCAGGGACCTGGCAGGGACCCGGATGGTGTTCTGGGACCAGCGCAGTCACGGCAGGTCGGGCCGGAGTGATCCGACCCATGCCACGATCGACCAGACCGGCGCGGACCTCTACGCGGTGCTCCGGGCGACCACGAAACCCCACGATCCGGTGATCCTCGTCGGCCACTCGATGGGGGGCATGTCGGTCATGGCGCTGGCGGAGCAGCACCCGGAGCTGTTCGGTACCCAGGTCGTGGGGGTCGGGCTGATCAACACCTCGGTCGGCGGCATCCACGAGATGACGCTCGGCTTCCCGCTGGTCCTGGCCAAGCTGGTCCGGCCGTGGGCCCCCCGGGTGATCGAGCGGCTGGGCGCGAGCCATGTGGTCGTGGAGCGGACCCGCAAGGCCGGGGCCGACCTGGCCTTCATGATCATCAAGCGGATGGGGTTCGCCGACAAGGCGGTGAGTCCGTCCCTGGTCGACTTCGTCGAGCAGATGATCAGGGCCACCCCGATCGACGTGATCGCGGAGTTCTACCCCTCGCTGATGCGGCACGACAAGGCCGGGTCGTTGGAGACGATCAACCGGGTGCCCACGCTGGTGCTGTCGGGCGGCGCGGACCATCTGACCCCGCAGGCGCACGGCGAGCTGATCGCGGACTCGCTGGACGACATCGAGTACGTGGCGGTCGAGGCGGCCGGGCACCTGCTGCCGCTGGAGCATCCCGGGCTGGTGACGGGGCTGCTGCGCACGCTCATCGCCCGTTCGGCCGGCCCGGTGCAGGAGGAGGCCCGGTGAGGGTCGCGACCGCGGCGGAGATGCGGGAGTTCGGGCTGCGGCTGGCGGCGAGCCTGCGAGCGGGGGACCTGGTCCTGCTGTCGGGCGGGCTCGGCGCGGGCAAGACCACACTCACCCAGGGGATCGGGGAGGGTCTGAAAGTGCGGGGGCCGGTCACCTCGCCCACGTTCGTGATCGCCAGGGTGCATCCGTCGCTGTGCGGGGGGCCGCCGTTGGTGCATGTGGACGCCTACCGGCTGGGCGGTCTGGCCGAGGTCGACGATCTCGATCTGGACGCCTCGCTGGAGGAGTCGGTGACGATCGTCGAGTGGGGCGAGGGCCTCGTGGAGGAGCTGTCGCAGGACCGGCTGGAGATCCGACTCGAACGTGTCGGCGAAGGTGACGAACGCGACATAACGCTCAGGCGGGTCGGCAACCGTTGGACTACCGACGAAACACTGTAAAAAGGCGTCTTCTTGTGGTGGAAGGGTACCGAGGGGTACTCCCTAAGTTACCGCTGCGTGTCGTACGCTCGTCCGCACAGGAAAGCCTTACTTCCCGGAGACTCACAGTGGGCAGTGGACAACGCAGGAAGGCCCATGGCTCCGAACGGAGCATGGCGATACTCCTCGGCGGAGCGCTGACGTGTGTACTCGCCGTCTGCGCCGTCGCGGGGCTGTTCATTCTCAAGAATGCCAGCACCAACAACCAACCCCGTGACCGCCAGGTCGCCCCGGCGTCCGGCCGGCAGTCCTCCGGCGAGGCCAAGGGCGGCGTGCCCAGCCCGCAGCTAAGCCTCGTCGACGTCGTGGTGGACGCCTGTGACGCGGGTCGTCCCGTCGCCACCAAGCTGGTCCCGGGCGGCAGGGAGATCTCCAACGACGCGACCGCGACCGACACCGAGAGCGCCTGCCAGTGGGGCAAGTACGCCCAGGCCAAGCCGCGGGCGCTGACCGTGACGCTCCGCTCGATCCAGGGCGGCTCCCCGATGCAGCTGGCCAAGTCCCAGTTCACCCAGGAGTGGTCGGCCGACAAGACCGGCGACACCCTGGCGGCGGGCCAGACCCTCAGGAGCAAGAAGGCCATCACGGGCGTCGGTGAGCAGGGGTACGCGCTGTACTTCACCCAGACCGGTGTCGGTGAGGCGATCGTGAACGTGCAGATCAGCAACGTGCTCATCACCGTCCACTACGGCGGCGAGAGCGAGAGCGGCGGTGTGATGCCGGAGACCCAGGCGGTCGACGGGGCCGTCGAGGCCGTGAAGGCGACCATTCAGACCCTGGAGAAGGCAGCCCAGTAAGCGGGCTAAGCTTGGTGGTCGTGCTGGTCCTGGCTTTCGACACCGCTACCTCCGCGGTCACTGTCGCGCTCTTTGAGTGGGCGCCGGGGGCTGAACCGACCGCCCTCACCTCCCTGCGCTGCGTCGACCGACAACGCCACGCCGAGGTCCTCGCCCCCTCGATCGAGACGGTTCTGGGCGCGGCGGGAGTCCGCCCCGCCGACCTGAGCCTGGTCTCGGTCGGGGTCGGCCCCGGTCCCTACACCGGCCTGCGGGTCGGCCTGGTCACCGCGCGGGCCCTCGGCTCCGCCCTCGCGATCCCGGTGCACGGCGTCTGCACGCTCGACGCCATCGCCTGGGAGCTCGGGAGCGCCGAGCCCTTCGTCGTCGCCACCGACGCGCGGCGCAAGGAGGTCTACTGG
>JBDSTJ010000705.1:0-7643 GCA_039928335.1 Streptosporangiaceae bacterium
AGGCCCGCTACGAGCGCGGCCGTCATGACGACGGCGGCGATCCTGCCGGGCGCAGATCTGCGTTATAGATCCAACGTGGTTCCTTCGTGGGTCGCAGCACCGGTCGAGCTGCGAGGTGGTCGTCGCCCCGTTCGGCGCGGCCGCTGCCCTAGGGCAGCGAACGACCGGGCGCCGGCAGGCCCTGAGGCTTGCGGTGAACCGCGGCCTGGGCCGCGGGTCTTCGGGGCGCTTGCGAAGGGCGGGACGTAGGGCTGCCGACGTCGTGCGTGTCCCTCACGCACTCGACCGCCCGGCCCCGCACTTCGCTCACCTGGGTGGTGACACGGCCCGTAGCGTCACCCGATCGGGACACTTCCACTCTGTTTCCTGATGATCAGAACCGGTTCTTTGCCGATCCCTCATGATCACCTTGCCATCGATGATCACATAACGTCACCAATTGATTACGGAGAGAGACGGGGACGGCCCGCGCATTTGCGCGGGCCGTCCTCGGATCTTCCGGCGGCTCAGTACCAGCCGGTGGCGCGGGAGTGACTCCAGGCGCGGCAGGGGGTGTGGTACCGGCTCTTGATGTACCGGAGCCCCCACTTGATCTGGGTCTTGGGGTTGGTGCGCCAGTCCCGGCCGGCGCTGCGCATCTTGCCACCGGGCAGCGCCTGCGGGATTCCGTAGGCGCCCGACCCGTTGCCCGCGCGGTGGTTCCAGTTGGACTCCTTGGTCCACAGCAGGACCAGGCACCGGTACTGCCGCTTCGACCAGCCGCGCTTCTTGACCAGCGACCTGGCGATGACCTTGTTGCCCTGCTTGCGCGTGAGCTTCTTCTTCTTGACGGCCTTCTTCACCGTCACGGTGGTCCTGCTGACCGTGCCGGCGGCGGAGGGCGCGGCAGCCTCGGCGGGCAGCGCCGTTCCCAGGCCCAGGGTCAGTCCGGCCGTGGCCGTACCGATCACCGACTTCAGTGCGATAGACCTCGCGTGGGGGGCCTGGGGGGAAGTCTGTCCTGCTCTGGGGTTGCGGAACAAAGGATGTCCTTCCAGTGGCGGCGCACCGGTCGTGCGCGGCGGGGACCACCCTGGTCAGAGCACTCTCCACGGGCGAGAGAACCGGGCTCCGAAAGGCGCACGACGGCGCGAAGGGGCTGAGAAGGCCCACTGATCCGGGGTGGCTGCGGCGAGAGAGACGGGGGCCTCGAGGAGACTCGCCGCTGTTCTTTTGTGGCGACCCGCTGCTTCGCGGGCCGCATGCGCCTCGTCAGCGAGGCGGTCGGGACGACGTCTGCGTCATCGCGATCCGGACCTCGACGGAGGTCCGGAAGTCTGTGTGTCTAGTACCAGCCTGCGGACTGGAAGTGACCCCATGCCCCGCAGGGGGTCGTGTAACGCCCCTTGATGTAGCCGAAACCCCACCTGATCTGGGTGGCGGCGTCGGTCTTCCACTTCGGTCCGGCGCTGGCCATCTTCGTGCCGGGGTTGGCCTGGGGGATGCCGTACGGGCCGTCGAGACGGCCGGCGGTGGTACGCCAGCCGCTTTCGCGGGTCCACAGGTTGAAGAGGCAGCCGAACTGGCTGGCGGGCTCCCAGCCCTGGCTCTTCATCATGCCCTTGGCGATCGCCTGGGCGGTGCCGGGAGAGACCGGCGGGCCGGCACCTTCGTTGGGATCGCCGACGGGGGCGTCCGGGGTGGGTGACACGGTCGGTACGACCTTGGGGAGCAGCCGGGGGGTCTTGTCCCCACGGGCGGCGCGGGAGGCGCGGGCACGCACTTCCTTGCGGACCCTGGCGGCTTCCAGCTTCGCGTCGAGCGTGGGCTTGGGCTGGACGGTCTCGGCCGGACTGGACGGCTTCAGCAGCGCCGCCGCAGTCGCCTTGTCGTCGCCGTCACCGTCACCGTCACCGTTGGCCGTGACGGTGTAGATCGACGCTGCGACCACGACCGCCAGGATGCCGATGCAGGCACCCGTGAAGATCCTGCTGGTTCCGCCGGGGCGGTGGGCGGCGTTGACCGGAACGTAGCCGCGGCCGAGCTCCTCGGCTTCGGATTCGGGCGCGAGAGGGCCGGCCACTTTGAGGTCGGGCCGAACTTCCTCGGGTCCGACGGCGTCCCAGGCCGTGCGGGGCACGTCTTGCTGTTCTGTGCTCACCGGTCTGGGAACTCCTTCCGGTTTCGAGGGCCAGTCTTTACCGACGCCACACTGCCTCAGCCCGGGGGGTGCTTCGCAACCGGAACAGGGTGACTGGTGACAAGCCGTGCCTTGTCAACTTGGCCGAATCCTGACGCAATCCCGCTGGGAGCTGGGGTTCAAGGCAGCACAGGGCGCTACTGTGATACTCATCACATCATGACCCTATGGGGTCAAATGGTGGCTTTTTGTCACGGAAATGTGGAGGCCGTCTTCCGCTGACGGCGAAAGGCGGCCTCCGCACGAGCTGAGGACTACCCTCCGATGTCGTTCAGGAGCTCGGTGACGAGGGCCGCGATCGGCGAACGCTCGGACCTGGTCAGGGTCACGTGTGCGAACAGCGGATGCCCCTTGAGCCGTTCGACCACCGCGGCGATGCCGTCGTGCCGGCCGACCCGGAGGTTGTCACGCTGGGCGACGTCGTGGGTGAGGACCACCCGCGACCCCTGCCCGATCCGTGACAGCACGGTCAGCAGCACCCCGCGCTCCAGCGACTGGGCCTCGTCCACGATCACAAAGGAGTCGTGCAGCGAGCGGCCCCGGATGTGGGTCAGCGGCAGGACCTCCAACATGCCACGGTCCAATACCTCCTCGATCACATCGGGCGTGGTCACGGCCGAGAGCGTGTCGAAGACCGCCTGCGCCCACGGCGACATCTTGTCGTTCTCCGACCCCGGCAGATAACCGAGCTCCTGCCCGCCGACGGCGTACAGCGGCCGGAAGACGACGACCTTGCGGTGCTTGCGCCGCTCCAGCACGGCCTCCAGCCCCGCGCACAGGGCCAGCGCCGACTTGCCGGTTCCCGCCCGTCCGCCGAGCGACACGATGCCGACCTCGTCGTCCATCAGCAGGTCGAGGGCGATCCGCTGCTCGGCCGAACGGCCGCGCAGCCCGAAGGCCTCCCGGTCGCCGCGGACCAGCCGCACCGACTTGTCCGGCATCACCCGGCCGAGGGCGGACCCGCGCTCGGACAGCAGCCGCAGCCCCGTATGGCAGGGCAGCCCCCGGGCCTCTGCCAGGTCCTCCAGCCTGCCCGCCTCATAGAGCGTCTCCACGGGCTCCGCGGACACCTCCAGTTCGCGCATCCCGGTCCAGCCGGACTCCACCACGGCCAGCTCGGCGCGGTATTCCTCCGCGGCCAGGCCGACCGAGGACGCCTTCACCCGGAGCGGAAGGTCCTTGGAGACCAGGACGACCTCGTGGCCCTCGATCGAGAGCCACCGGGCCACCGACAGGATCCTCGTGTCGTTGTCGCCGAGCCGGAAGCCGTCGGGCAGAACCGTGGGATCGGAGTGGTTGAGCTCCACTCGCAGCGTCCCGCCGTGCTCTCCGATGGGCATCGGTTCGTCGAGGCGGCCGTGCTCGACCCTGAGATCGTCCAGGGCCCGGAGGGCCTGGCGGGCGAAGAAGCCCAGCTCAGGGTGGTCGCGCTTGGCCTCAAGCTCGGTGATGACGACGATCGGAAGTACGACCTCGTGCTCAGCGAACCGGGTCAGAGCGCCCGGGTCTGCAAGCAGCACGCTGGTGTCGAGGACGTAAGTGCGGACGGCCGGAGCCGTCTGCGGGGAGGGTGTGCCCACTCGCTCTCCTTCGGACGCCACCGAGTGGCGGCGTCCTTACCTCGGGGGTTGGTTCCTTGGCACGAACAAGAGAACAACCCCGACATGACAGCTTCATGACGGGGTTGTGAACAGCACTGTGTCGCAGACCGGAACCAGGGGGAACAGGTCTGTCAGCTGCCGTACCTACGGTGGCGCGCGGCATAGGAGCGGAGGGCCCGCAGGAAGTCGACCTTGCGGAAGTCCGGCCAGTGGACTTCGCAGAAGTGGAATTCGGAGTGGGCGCTCTGCCAGAGCAGGAAGCCCGATAGGCGCTGCTCTCCCGAGGTCCTGATGACCAGATCGGGGTCGGGTTGGCCGCGCGTGTAAAGATGCTCAGCGATGTGCTCAACATCGAGGACCTCCGCGAGCTCCTCGATGCTGGTGCCTCTGCTCGCCTGCTCGTGGAGCAGGGAGCGAACCGCATCAGCGATCTCACGTCTACCTCCATACCCAACGGCGATGTTCACAATCAGGCCAGGCGCATGAGATGTGGATTCACCGGCATCTTTCAGGACACGGGCCGTCTTGTCGGGCAGCAAATCCAGTGCTCCGACGGGCCTGACGTTCCAGCCGGCGATCGCCAGGGTCTGCACCGCGGTCTCGATGATCCTCAGCAACGGGGCCAGTTCGCTGTCGGGCCGGTTGAGGTTGTCGGTCGACAGCAGCCACAGGGTGACCACCTCGACGCCGGCCTCGGTGCACCAGGTCAGCAGGTCCGAGATCTTGTCCGCGCCCACCTGGTGCCCGGTGTTGACGTCGGACATGCCCATCTCGCGGGCCCAGCGGCGGTTGCCGTCGAGGATCACGCCGACGTGGCGGGGCGCGATACCGGGGGGCAGTGAGCTCTCGACCCTGTTCTCATACGCGCGGTAGGCCACGTCCCTGATCGCCGCGTACGGCCTGCTGCGCTTGATTCGGTCCTTGACGCTCCGCCTCGCCCCCATTGCGCCGGTCCCTCCTCAGCACTGATCTCCCCCGTGGTGGGCTCATTATCGCTGCGAAACCCGGTTTGTCTCCCCATCGAAACAATCTGTGGCCTGCAGGACTGCACCGAGCACCCCGGACAGGAACCCGGCGAGCTCCGCCGAGGTCAGCTCGGCCCGTACGCCCAGACCGCCGGTCCCCCACGCCTCCAGCACCGCTCGGCGGCCGATCCGCCAACCGCCGTCGGGCCTCCAGACCGAGGAGGTACGGACCGTGCAGCGCAGCTCGCCCGTTCCGCCGCAGTCCACACGGTCGCGGTGCCGGAACGCGAACAGCTCCTCGAACTCGGGGAACCGGTCGTCGGGATCCGGCCAGTCCGGCCGGATCCGCGCCTCGGCCAGGCCGTGCGCGACCCGTCCCAGCAGATAGCCGCAGCGCTGGCCGACCGCGCCGAACGACCGGCCGTCCCGGTGCAGCTACAGCGTCACCTCATAGGGCCGGCCGTCGGTGTCCAGACTCGGCACCGGCAGCACTGTCAGCGACGAACCGTCCACACAGTGCAATCCCTCCATTCTCCGGCTCTACCCCCCGCTCAGGTGGCTCAGACCTGAGGGCCCGCCGCCCTGGCCCGCTCGACGTGCTGGAGGGCCGCACGCAGGTCAGAGAGCCATTCATCGGCATTGGCGCCGACCAGGCGCACACACCAGGCCAGTGCGTCGCTGCGGCTGCGGGCCACGCCCGAGTCGACCAGGGTGTCCAGGACCCGCCGCTCGGGCTGACGGAGCCGGGTCATCACCGGGACCGACAGGCTGGTGAACATCTCCTGCTCGCCCTCGCACACCACCCCCCAGGAGACCTTGCGCCGGAACCGGTGCTCGGCCTCGTGCGCGATCACGATGCGCTGGTCCCGGGTGTCGTTCCGGAACTTCTGGATGTGGCCGGCGACCAGCCCGGCCTGCTCGGCCTCCGACAGCCCGTCGGCGAGGACCGGGCCCGGCAGCGTCCCGACCACGGTGGCCTCCTCCCGGTCCACCACGATCTCGAGTGCGCCCTCGAACCAGCCCTGGGGTATCCGGCCGGCGAACCAGCCACGAAGCTGATCAGATGCTTCTCCAGTACTCATGTAATTAAGATTACACGGCATATTCCGAAAGCGCCGACGTGGATCCGCACTTCCCCGGGCAGGCCGAACAGCCCTCACCAGCATGTTCTCCCGCCGGAACCCCTCGCTCAGCGCGTTTTGGCCAGTTGGGCCGCCGCGTTGCGGTTGATCCGGACCGCGCCCTTGAAATTGCGCAGGTAGACCTGCTGGATCTTGACGACGTCGCCGGTGCGGGGCGCGACGAGCATCTTGTTGTTGCCGATGTAGACGGCGATGTGGGAGATGACTCCCGGCGCGTTGGGATCGTTGGCCCAGATGAGCAGGTCGCCGACCTGGGCCTTGCTGTAGGGCAGCCAGGGGCCGGTACGGGCCTGGTCCTCGGCGACCCGGGGCAGCTTGATCCCGGCCTGGGCGAACGCCCACTGCAGCAGGCCCGAGCAGTCGTAGCCGCCTTCGGCATCGGACTCCCCACCCCAGACGTAGGGAACGCCGAGCTTGGTCATCCCAGCCTGGATGGCGGTGCGGATCTCCTGGCCGCTCAGCCCGGTGCCGCCGTTGCCGTTCCCGGCGAAGTCGAACGACGGGTTGAGCTGCACGGTGCTCGCGGTCTTCTTCGGCAGCACCTTGATGATCTTCTTTTGCAGCTTGGCGAGGTCCTTCTTGGGGACGCCGACCAGCAGGACGTTGTCGGTGGCCATGCCGAGCCGGGCGGCGGTCGCCTTGGACACGACCGCGTCGATGTCGCCGATGCCCATGGTGGCGTACGCCCCGACGCGGGCCTGGGAACTCTGGCTGGCCCCGTTGATCTGGACCTGCGAGCCGTTCTTGATCCCGCCGTCGGTGCCGAGCACAAACGAGATCGCGACGTCGCCGGCAGCGATGCTGCGCCACAACGGGTCGTACTTTGCCGACGGCACGGGGGTGAAGTTCCGGAACGTCGACGGATTGACGCCGAGCATCGCGACGTCCTTGCCGGCGAGCCTGCCGGTGCCGCCCGCGACCAGTTCCGCGCCGGACACACCCCTCAGCTTGCGGATCTTGGCGATCGCGGCCTCCGGGAGCGGCTTGCCGTCCCTGGACACCACCATCAGCTGAGGGTCGACGTGCTTGCGGTAGGGAGCCACCGGGCCCTGGGACAACTCGGACCCGTGCGCGGCCACGACCAGCTGGTCGGTGCTGGTCCCGGTCTTCTTCTCGGGGGGCTGCACTGCCTGGTCGGCGAGGAGCACGGCCACATTGGCGGCCAGGGTCGTGGCGATGCACACGCCGATCGCCGTCGGAAGCACACGACGGTTCGGCCTGCGCACAGCTTTGCCCCTTTGAAGATCCTTGGTCCGGTCCCCTGCCCGAGCGTCACACTTTGCACGTTCGAGCCCGGGACCGCAATCCCCCCACCGCACTTCCGTTACCTGGTGGTAACAGTGGAGGATGCCCGAATCAGGACCTGAGTTCGCGGGCAAGCTCGCCCGGGGTGACCACCGGCATCCGGCATGCGAAGTCCCGGCACACATACGCCGCGGGCACCCCGTCGACCAGGCCACGCCCCGCGAGCAGCGGAACCTCGCCGCCCTGCCCGACGCTCACCACCGCGCCGGGCGAGGTGCTCATCAACGCCGTACGGTGCAGAGCCCTGGTCCGCTCGTCGTCCAACGGCCCGACGATCGCCACCTCCAGCGGCCCGCTGACCAGGGCCGATGCCACGGCCAGGCCCCAGCCCGCGAACCTCGCGTGCTGCGCCGCCAGCGGCGTCACCGGCCGCAGCGCCGCCTCGGCCGCCGCCCGGTGCCGGATCGACCCGGTCAGCGCGGCATAGGAGAGCAGCGCGCCGGCCGCGGCG
>JBDSTJ010000706.1:0-21920 GCA_039928335.1 Streptosporangiaceae bacterium
GAGCAGGCTGAACTGCAGCATGACGACGCCGGCGGCGAGGCCCGAGGCCCCGGCGACCCACAGCGCCGTGTCGTCCCCGGTCGGAGTGATCGAGGCGACCGGTGAGATGAGATGCGTCTCGGGTGCCGCGAGGACCTCCGGCGTGTCCTGCAGCGGAGCCACCTGCGGCTGCGCCGGCAGGATGCCCGAGACCTGCTGGGGCACGCCGGTGACCTTCTGGAGCGACTCCGGCCGGTAGAGCGGCACGGTGCTGTCCGGCGCGGCGGGAGCCTGCACCGGGAGGGTGCGCTGCGGCGGCCTCTTGGCCGGCTTCTTCTCCTTGACCGGCTTCTTCTTCTTGTCGGCGGGCTTCTCCTTCGGAGCCACGGTCCTGGGCTTGTTGTTCTCGTCGATCTTCTGCTTGATGTCGTCGACGGTGTTCTTGACCTGGCAGACGATGTTGTCGATGGTGCTCTGGGGGTCGATGCCCTTGGCGCACTTCTTGGGTTTGACGGTCGTGGTCCTGGTCGGGGACACGCCTTCCGCTCCGGCGGGAAGAGCAGTCCCGAAGACCAGTACGAGCGTGCCGGCCGACAGTGCCATGGAGGTCCTACCGAGACGACGGAAACGCCGGGGGGTCATGGGCCTTCCTCCTTCTGGTCCCATTGGACGCTGGTCCTATCTAACGCGTGAGCAGCCCGAATGTCACGCGTGAGCGGCAAATGCGCCCAAGAAAGTGCTTGGTTGGTCTGGTCAGAAGAGCCCGTTGAGTCGGGTGCGTCGACCTGCCGGTTCCTCCCGCCTAACGGCCTGGGCGAGCGCGGGCCCGGCGGCGGTGACCACCGAGAGGTGCTGCCGGGCCCGGCCGAACGCGGTGACGACCAGCGGACGGGACAGCCCCGTCCGGGTGGGGAACACCGCCACGACCGCCGGCCAGCGGTTGCCGCCCGCCTGCTGGACCGGGATGGCCCAGCCGTGCCGCAGCCGGGGCAGATGGGCCGCCGGGACGTGCACGGTCCCGTCGGCGAACTCGATCGTCAGCCCGTCCTCGGCGACGGCGGTGACCGAGCCGATCTCGCCGGCCGGGGCGTCGCCCAGCGGTGAGGCGACCAGGACCCGGTCGCCCGGGTCGAAACCGCCGCATACGCCGGGTCCGGGGTTGATCCGGGTCTTCAGCGACGCGTTGAGCGCCGCAGTGCCCTCGAGTCCCGGCGTCAGCACCTGGACGTCCTGGATGCCGAGCGCGCGCGGGATCGAGTCGCACGCGAGCTGGGCGACCCGGTGCGCGGCCTCCCGGCCGTCGGCGACCGGCACGGTGACGACCTCACGGCCGGGAGCGTCGACCCTGGCGAGCTCGCCGTCGCGGGCCGCGCTGGTGAGCGTCTCCAGGGGCCCGTCTCCGTCGGGTGCCGCGGTCACCGGGACGACGCCGGTCGCGACGAGGTCGCCGAGGATCCGGCCGGGCCGCAGCGACGGCAGCCCGGCGGGCTCGCCGACCAGGACCAGGTGCACTCCGTCGGAGCAGGCCTCCATCAGCGCTGCGGCCACCTCGACGTCGAGTGCCTCCGCACCCGGTACGACGATCACGTCGGCCTCGAGCGGCCGCTGCTCGTTGCGGGAGTAGCCGATGCCGTCGGCGTGCTCTTTGGCCTCAAGGAGCCGGTGCAGGCTGACCGCGCCGGGAAACTCGCGGGCCGCGCCCGCCGTCAGCGTCGCCACGACCACGGTGAGGTCCTGGGCCGACAGTTCCGCCACGACCGGTCCGGCCCCGCCGGTCACGATGCTCACACCGTGCAGCAGCGCCTCGGTGACGGCCAGGCTGGAGGAGGTACCCTCCAGCGGCGGAGCGGTGGCGGCCAGCCGCTGCACGCCCTCGGCGACGGTCTCCTCGGCGAGCCCGTAACGGCCCAGCGCGAGGTACTCCTCGGGATCGGGCAGTTCCTCGGCGTCGTCGGGCACGTCCGGCTCCTCCTCGAAGAGCATCACGCGGGCCTCGTCCAGGGCCGCGTTGATCGCGGCAGCCTGGTCGGTGATCTTCAGCTTCCGCAGTGCGGCCACGACCTCGGTGCCCGGCAGCGCGGTGTGCCCCTCGCGGGCGGCGACGCTCAGCAGGTGCTCGACCAGCGCGCGCCCGCGCCGCAGGTCCTGGGGGTCGGTGTCGGGGAGCACACTCCGGGCGAAGTGGTCGGCCTGCTCGGGCCGGATCCCGGGAACGCGCAGCAGCTCCCACGGGTCGGCGCGCAGCAGCGCCGCCGCGTTCTCACCGAGGTAGGCGCCGGCGCGGGCCGCGAACGACGCGGGGATGCCGACTTCCTTGAACAGTACGAGCAGGTCAGACATAGGACACGTCATCCAAAGCGTCGCGGATCTCATCGGGCAGGGTCAGTTCGTCGGCGTGCAGTACGGTCCGCAGTTGGGTGGCGGTGCGGGCCCCGACGATGGGCGCGGCCACGCCGGGCTGGTCGCGCACCCAGGCCAGGGCGACGGCCAGCATGGAGACGCCGAGCCCGTCGGCGGCCGTGGCGACCGACTCCACGATCCTGGCACTCTGCCCGCTCAGATAGGGCCGGACGAACTCGGCGAGTCTGTCCGAGGCCCCCCGGGAGTCGGCCGGGATCCCGGTGCGGTACTTGCCGGTGAGCACGCCGCGGCCCAGCGGGGACCACGGCAGGACGCCCACGCCGGATTCCTGGGCGGCGGGCACGACCTCGCGCTCGGCGTCGCGCTGCAGCAGGGAGTACTCGACCTGGTGGGAGACGATCGGCGACCGGCCGGGCCAGGCGCGCTGCCAGGTGGTGGCGGTGGCCAGCTGCCAGCCGGTGTAGTTCGACACCCCCACATAGCGGGTGCGCCCGGACAGCACCGCCTCGTCGAGGGCCGCGAGCGTCTCCTCGAACGGCGTCAGCGGGTCGTAGGCGTTGACCTGCCACAGGTCCACGTGGTCGTCGCCCAGCCGCGCCAGCGACCGGTCCAGCGCGCTCAGCAGGTGCCGGCGCGATCCGTCGTAGCCGCGCGGGGTCACCCCGGACTTGGTGGCCAGGACCAGTTGGTCCCGGTCGATCAGGGCTCGCAGCAGGTGGCCGAGGACCCGTTCGCTCTCGCCGTCACCGTAGACGTCCGCGGTGTCGATGAGGGTGCCGCCCGCGCCGGCGAACGCGCCGAGCTGCGCCGCAGCCTCGCTGGGGTCAGTGTCACCGCCCCAGGTCATGGTGCCCAGTCCCAGCCGGGACACCATGAGGCCGCTCCGGCCGAGGTGACGCTGCTCCATAGAGCCGACAGGCTACCCGCTTCCGGGCGCGGTGACCGTGCCGGGCCCACTACGCTCGCCACGAGATCATCTGATTAGGGAGAAAAGCGTTGAATGTCGTCGAGGCCACGGTGCTCGGTATCGTCCAGGGGCTGACCGAGTTCCTGCCGATCTCGAGCTCGGCACACCTGCTGATCGTGCCGAGCGTGGCGCACGACCTCGGCCTCCAGGACTGGGACCCCGACCCCGGTGCGGCGTTCACCGCGGTCATCCAGCTCGGCACCATGGCGGCGGTGATCCTCTACTTCTGGCGGGACATCGTCAACATCGCGGTGACCTGGACCAGGAGCCTGTGGCAGCAGGAGCTCAGGTCCCACCCCGACGCCCGGATGGGCTGGTACATCGGCCTCGGCACGATCCCGATCTCGCTGGTCGGCCTGATCTTCAAGGACGCGATCGAGGGCCCGGCCCGCAACCTGTGGATCAACGCCTCGATGCTGATCGCCATGGGTCTGCTGCTGCTGGTCGCCGAATGGGCCGGCCGGCAGGAACGCGAGGTGAAGGACCTGACCCTCAAGGACGGCCTGATCATCGGCGCGTTCCAGGCACTGTCGCTGATCCCCGGCTCGTCCCGGTCGGGCTCGACGATGACGGGCGCGCTGTTCCTCGGTTTCACCCGCGAGGCCGCCGCCCGCTACTCCTTCCTGCTGTCGGTGCCCGCCGTGGTGCTGTCGGGGGCGTTCGAGCTCCGCAAGGTCGGCGAGGGCCACCTGCCGATCGCCGGGACGGTCCTCGCGACGGTCGTCTCCTTCGTCGTCGGCTACGCTTCGATCGCCTGGCTGCTGAGGTTCCTGGTGAAGCACTCGACCGCGGTGTTCGTGTACTACCGGGTCGCCCTGGGCGGCATCCTGATCGGCCTGCTCGCCGCCGGCACCATCGTCGCCAAGGTCCCTGCCGCCGCCGGCTGAGACCATAAAGATCCCCGGAGGCCCTGTCAGAACGGCTGTTTCGCAGGCTAGGGTTCGGCGCTGTGGCTCAATCCGCTGGTCTCCCCGTTCCGAGGCTCGGCGCCGGCCCTGAGAGCGATCCCGGATACCTGGGCTCGCTCGGCTCCGGCACCATGCTCGCCCAGCTCAGAGCGACCTTCCTCGCCCTGGCCGCCGTGCCGCTCGTGGTCGTGGGGCTCGCGCCGTACATTATCAGGATCGAGACCGGGCATCTGGCGCTGAGCCCGAAGTGGGCGACGCTCGCGGTGCTCGTGCTGGCCGCGGCCGCCGCCGTGCTGGCTCCCCGGGTCCCGGGACGCCTCCGGACCGGGCTCGCCCCGAACGAGGCCGCGGCGGCCTCCTCGGTGTCGTTCCGGTCCGCGGTGCTGCTGCGGTTCACCCTCGCCGAAGGCGTGATCCTCGGCGGGCTGCCGCTGTCGATGGCCTGCGACAGCCTCACCCCGATGCTGCTCGCGTTCGTGCTGGGCTACCCGCTGCTCATCGCGCTGGCCCTGCCGACCCGTTCGACGATCGAACGGATGCGCCGACGGATGGAGTCCGGCGGGGCCAGCTCGGAGCTGTGGGCCGCGCTGCTTGCCCCCTACCGTTGAGCGCCAGGCGCTGCTAGAGCCAACCGCTGCGCTTGAGCCGCCGGTAGAGCAGGGTGCACGACACGGCCATGATCGCGAGCAGCAGCGGATAGCCGCCGACCCAGTCCAGTTCGGGCATGTACTTGAAGTTCATGCCGTAGATCCCGGCGAGCATCGTCGGGATGGCCATCAACGCCGCCCACGCCGAGATCTTGCGCACGTCCTCGTTCTGCTGCTTGCCGAGCAGGGCCAGGTGTGCGGTGAGCACATTGGTGAGCAGCTCGTTGTGGGAGTCGATCTGCTGGTCCATCCGCAGCAGGTCGTCCAGCACGCTCCGGAATCGGGCCTCCGTCCGGGCGCACAGTGCCACCCGGCCCCGGACGATCTCCTGGATGACCGAGATGAGCGGGTCCTCGGCGGACCTGAACTCCAGGACCTCGCGTTTGAGGTTGTAGATGTCCTCGGTGACGTCGACGCTGCCGCGGGTGAAGACCCGGCGTTCCAGCGCGATGATGTCGGCCTCGACGTCGTGGCTGATCCGGTCGTAGGTGTCGACGATCTCGTCGCACACCGCATAGAGGACCGCGCTCGACCCGGTCATGAGGAGCTTGCGGTCGGCCTCCAGCCGCCTGCGGACGGCCGTCAGCGGGTTGCACGGGCCCCGCCGCACCGTGACGGCGAAGTCCGGGCCGACAAACAGCATGATGTCGCCGAGTTCGATCGCGCACGGGTGGCTGTAGCTCGCGGACTTGATCACCACGAAAAGGGTCTCGCCGTACTGCTCGATCTTGGGTCGCTGGTGGCCGGCGGCCGCGTCCTCAACCGCCAGGGGGTGCAGTTTCAGTTCGTCCTGGACGGCCTGGAACTCGGCGGGGCCGGGTTCGAACAGGCCGAGCCACAGGAAGCCGCCGCCTTCGTCCCGCACCTTGGCGAGGGCGTCGCCGAGGTCGCCGTCGACGTCCTCGCGGTTGCCCTGGCGATAGATGGCACAGTCGACGATCACGAAGGCCATTGTCCAGCATAAAGTAGGAGATGTGACCAAGTTGAGCGCGGCAGCCCACCAAGCCGGCATTCCCCAGGCCGGCATCCTCAAAGCGGAGGCACGGTGACCACCCTGCTGCTCGTCCGGCACGGGCTCACCGCCCAGACCGGTCCGGTGCTGACCGGTTGGACGCCCGGCGTCCCACTGGACGAGCGGGGCCGGGCCCAGGTGAGCGCGCTCGCCGAGCGGATCAAGGGCCTGGTGCTCGACGCGGTGGTGTCCAGCCCGCTCGACCGCTGCCGGGAGACCGCCGAGGCCCTGCTGGCGGTCCGGGAGGCCCCCGCTGAGCTCGCCGTCGACGACCGGTTCGGGGAGGTCCGGTACGGCGACTGGACCGGCCGCAAGCTCAGCGAGCTCGCTGAGGAGCCGCTCTGGAAGGTCGTCCAGGCCCATCCCAGCGCGGTCACCTTCCCCGGTGAGGGTGGCGAGGCGATGTCGGCGGCCCAGCACCGGGCGATCACAGCTGTGCGGGACTGGAACACCCGGCTGGGACCCGAGGCCGTCTACGCCGCGGTCAGCCACGGGGACATCATCAAGGCGATCGTCGCGGACGCCCTGGGGCTGCACCTGGACCAGTTCCAACGGATCCAGGCCGACCCCGCGTCCCTGACCGTCATCCGCTACACCGGTCTCCGGCCGTTCCTGGTCCGCCTCAATGACAGTGGCGGAGGCATCGACAGCCTCCTGCCCGCCGTCAAGGGTGGGGACAGTGACGCGGCCGTAGGCGGCGGCGCGTAGGGTCGACATCATGCCGGTCATCTCCTACGACACGCCGGACCGGTTCATCGCCGGTACCGTCGGCCAGCCCGGCGCTCGGGCGTTTTTCCTGCAGGCCCGTGCAGGCCGCAGGGTCACCAGCGTGAGCCTGGAGAAGTTCCAGGTCACCCTACTCGCCGAACGCCTCGAAGAGCTTCTCGACGAGATCCTGCGCCTGTCGGGCGGCACCGCCCCGGTGCCCGCGACCACCCCGGTCTCCCTCGCCGACGAGGCACCCCTGGACCAGCCGGTCGAGGAGGAGTTCCGGGTCGGCTCGATGGCGCTGGCCTGGGACCCCGAGCAGGAGCGGATCGTCATCGAGGCCCAGGAGGTCACCGAGGACGAGGCGGCCGCCCCCGAAGTCGGCGAGGAGGACCCCGCGCTGGTGGTGCTGCGGGTCCGGATCACCGCGGGCCAGGCGCGGGCGTTCGCCGAACGGGCCCTCAAGATCGTTTCTGCGGGCCGCCCGCCGTGCCCGCTGTGCGGGCTTCCCCTGGACGCGCTCGGGCACGTGTGCCCCCGGCAGAACGGGCACATGAGAGCCACATGACGCAGCCCCGACCGTCCTCGCCGGCCGAGGACACCCCTGCGGCGATCAAGCTGCTGAGGCAGGGGGAGCTGACCATCGAGGGCAGGTTGGTGCACGCCTCCAACGCGACGCTCCGCTGCGACATCGAGCTCGACGGCGTGCTCGCCAAGTGCGTCTACAAGCCGGTCGAGGGGGAGCGCCCGCTGTGGGACTTCCCCGACGGCACCCTGGCCGGCCGGGAGGTCGGCGCCTACCTGGTCTCTGAGGCGATGGGCTGGCGGGTCGTCCCGCCCACGATCCACCGCGACGGCCCGTTCGGGCCGGGCATGGTGCAGCTGTGGATCGACCCCGACCCCGACGCGGACCTGGTCGCCCTGTCCCGGGCCAACGACCCGGCCGTACGGCGGATGGCGGTGTTCGACGCGGTCATCAACAACGCCGACCGCAAGATCGGACACCTGCTGCCGGTCCCGGACGGCCACGTGTTCGGCTGCGACCACGGGGTGTCGTTCTCCGAGGACTACAAGCTCCGGACGGTGCTGTGGCAGTGGCGGGGCAAGCCGCTGAAGGCCCCGGCCCTGCGGGCCCTGCAGGACGTCCGGGCCGCCCTGGACCGGGCGCTCGGCGACCAACTGGCCGAGCTGATCACCCTCGCCGAGGTGGAGGCGACCCGGCGGCGGGTCGACCTGATGCTCAAGCACCGGGTCCACCCCTACCCGCCCGAGGACTGGCCCGCCATCCCCTGGCCCCCGGTGTAGGGGCCGCTCCCGCCGGGTGCTTAGGTGGCCGCATGTGCACCGCCGTACTGAGCTTCGACCCGGATTCGCCGGTTCCGGTGCTGCTGGCCGGAGTCCGGGACGAATACACCGACCGGGCCTGGCTGCCGCCCGGCCGGCACTGGCCGGACCGGCCCGGCCTGATCGGCGGTCTCGACCTTCTCGCCGGGGGCACCTGGCTGGCGGCCGACCCCGCCGAACGCCGGGTCGGCTGCGTGCTCAACGGCTGCGGCGACGCGGCCCCGGCCGAGGGCCGGCTGAGCCGGGGCGACCTTCCGCTGCGGGCCGCCGCCACCGGCGGGATCGGCACCCTGGACCTGGCGCACGTCGATCCGTTCCACCTGATCTGCGCAGAACCTTACAACGTCAAGGTCTGGTCCTGGGACGGCGTGAACCTCACCGGGACGCAGGTCGAACCCGGGCTGCACCTGGTGGTCAACAGCGGCCTCGACGGCACGGGATCAGGCCGCAGCGCCTCGATCCCCCGGTCGGGACTGGCCGGGATGGCGGCCCGGATGGGGTACTTCCGGCCCCTGTTCGATCAGGCCGTACGCCCGGAACCCAAGCTGGCCGGCAGTACCGCCGAAGCTTGGGGGGAGTGGCTGCCGATCCTCGACGGCGCCGGAATCCCCGCCGACGACCCGCGCGCCCTGCTGATCCGGCACGACCTGCCGGACCGGGTGTTCGCCAGCACCTCCGTCAGCCTCCTCGCCCTGTCAGCCGGAGGGGTCCGCTACGACTTCACCGCAGCCCCGGGCGACCCGGCCGCCTGGAGTTCGGTCAACCAGGGCTGACGCGCCTCACGATCTACCCGGTGGTCTTGACGGCTGGTTTGTCGACTCTGCGGTAGGTGTCGGGGGTCCGGCTGCCGATCAGGGCCTGGAGGATGTCCTCGAAGAACATGACGCCGACGGTGGCTCCGGTGGCGTCGCGGACCTCGGCGAGGTGGGTGCCCGACTGGCGGAGCTCGCCGAGGATCTCGCCGAGGACGGCATCGCTGCGGACGGTGCGCAGCGGCCGGATCCGGGCCTTGGGCAGCATCGTGTGCGCGCCGCCGTCCTCCATCAGGTCGAGCAGGTCCACCAGGTGCACGTAGCCGGCGTACCGGCCGCGCTCGGCTCCCCGCACCGGGAAGCGCGAGAACCCCGTCGCGGTCACGAGCCGTTCGAGCTCGCCCAGGGTGATCGCGGCGGGCACGGTCTGGATTTCCCTGGCGGGCACGGCGACCTCCGCGGCGGTCATGTCCTCGATGGCCAGCGCGCTGGCCAGCAACGCGTGGTCCTCCTCGGCGATCAGCCCGGCCACGCGTGACTCCGCGACCAGCGCGGAGACCTCCTCGCGGGTGAACGCCGAGGCGACCCCCCGGGACTGCTTGACGCCGACCAGCCTGAGCAGGATCGCCGACACCGCGTTGAGCAGGGCGATCAGTGGCCGCAGCGGCCGGACGACCAGGGTGAGCGCGGGGGCCAGCAACAACGCCGACCGTTCGGGGCCGGCCAGCGCCAGGTTCTTGGGGACCATTTCGCCCAGGACCATGTGCACGAACACCACGACCACCAGTGCGATCGAGAACGCGATCGGGTGCACGGCGCTGTCGGGCAGCCCGGCGGACGTCAGCGGGTGCTCGACCAGGTGCGCCACCGCGGGCTCGCCGGTCGCACCGAGCCCCAGCGAGCAGGCGGTGATGCCCAGTTGGGCCCCGCCGAGCATCAGGGTCACGTTGTCGACGGCGTTGAGAGTGGTCCGGGCCCGCCGGCCGCCCTTGTCGGCGAGCGGCTCGATCTGGCTGCGCCGGGTCGCGATCAGGGAGAACTCCGCCGCGACGAAGAAGGCGTTGCCCAGGACGAGCAGCGCGGCGGCCAGGAGCGCGGTCACGGCGTCCGCTCCAGGATGACCCGGTCGACCCGGCGGCCCTCGACCCGGCCGACGGTGAGCCGGAGCACGGGGTCGTTGTCGGTCTCCGGGGCGAGCGTGACGGTGTCGCCGAGGTGGGCGAGCCGGCCGAGGCGGTGTACGACCAGACCGGCGACGGTGTCGTAGGGGCCTTCGGGCAGCTCGACTCCGGGCGATTCGGCGACCTCGTCGAGCCGCAGCAGGCCGCTCACGTCCCAGGTGGTGTCCTTGACGGCGATGACGGGGGCGCGTTCGGAGTCGTGCTCGTCGCGGACCTCCCCGACGAGTTCCTCCAGCAGGTCCTCGAGAGTGACCATGCCGGCGGTGCCGCCGTACTCGTCGATGACGACGGCCAGGTGGGCGCCGGTCTCGCGCATCGTGGGGAAAAGCCGTTCCAGCGGCAGGGTGCCGGGCACCCGCGGCGGCTGGACCGCGATGGACCCGACCTGGACCAGGGGCCGCTGGTCGGCGGGGATCGCGATGGCCTGGCGGACGTGCACGATCCCGGTGATGTCGTCAGGGCCGTCCCGGTAGACCGGGAACCGGCTGTGGCCGGTGGCCCTGGCCTGGGCGATGAGCTCGGTGACGGTGTCGTCGGCGGCGAGCATGCGGATGCGGGAGCGGGGCGTCATCACGTCGCCCGCGGCCCGGTCACCGAAGGTGAGGGTGCGGTGCACCAGGGAGGCGACCCGGTCGGGCAGCGTCCCGGCGTCGGCGGACCTGCGCACCAGCGAGGCCAGCTCCTGCGGGGAGCGGGCCGAGGCGAGCTCCTCCTGCGGTTCGACGCCGAGCTTGCGGACGACCCCGTTGGCGAAGCCGTTGAGGAACGCGATGATCGGCCGGGCGATCCGGGCGAAGGCCTGGACCGGTGCGGTGACGGCCGCGGCGACGCCGAACGGCCGCGCGATCGCGAGGTTCTTCGGGATCAGCTCGCCGAACAGCATCTGCACCAGGGTGGCGACCAGCATGGCGAGGCCGGTGGCCAGGGCGGCCGAGCCGCCCAGCGGTTCCTTGAGCAGGGTGGCCAGCGAAGGCTGGGCGAGGTAGCCGACCAACAGTGAGGCCACGGTGATGCCGAGCTGGACGCCCGACAGCTGGAAGGTGAGGGTGCGCAGGGAGCGCAGGACCCGGCCGGCGCTCTTGCCGCCCAGCTCGGCCTTGGTCTCGACGCTCGCGCGGTCCACGGTGATCAGGCTGAACTCGGCGGCGACGAACAGGCCGTTGAGCGCGATCAGCACGAGACCGACGCCCAGGAAGATCAGTTCGGTCACCGGGAGGACCCCGGGGGGCGGCTAGGCATCATGATGCCGCTCATTCTAGGGGGAGCGAAGATCGTCAGAGCGCGACACCCAGGAGGGCGTCGGCCACCGCGCGGGCCTGGGCGGGGGCGTGGGTGTCCTCACCGTCCTGCTCGGCCCAGCGGTCGAGGGCGTTCAGCGCCGACGGCGCGTCCAGGTCGTTGGCGAGCTGGCGGCGGATCTCCTCAAGCAGCGGCCCGGCCGGTGCCGCCGAGGGGCGTGCGACGGCTGCGCGCCATCGGTCGAGCCGTGCGACCGCGCCGTCGAGGTCGCCCTGGGTCCACTCCCAGTCCGAGCGGTAGTGGTGGCCGAGCAGCGCGAGCCGGATCGCCATCGGGTCGGTGCCGGCCTGCCGCAACGCGGACACGAAGACCAGGTTCCCTCGGGACTTCGACATCTTCTCGCCGTCGAGCGCGACCATCCCGGCGTGCACGTAGGCGTGGGCGTGCGGCGTGTGGCCGGTGGCGGACTGGGCGTGCGAGGCTCCCATCTCGTGGTGCGGGAAAGCCAGGTCGGAGCCGCCGCCCTCGATGTCGAACGCCATGCCGAGGTAGCGCAGGGAGATGGCCGAGCACTCGATGTGCCAGCCGGGCCGCCCCCGGCCGAAGGGGGAGTCCCAGCCGGGCTCGCCCGGCCGCTGGGCCAGCCACAACAGTGGGTCGAGCGGGTCCTTCTTGCCGGACCTGGCCGGGTCACCGCCGCGCTCGGCGAAAAGTCCCAGCATCGCCTCGCGGTCCAGGCCACTGACCTGGCCGAAGTCCGGGTCGGCGCTGACTGGGAAGTACAGGTCACCGTCCAGCTCGTACACCGCACCCCGGCTCTTCAACCCGGTGATCATCTCAATGATCATCGGGATGGCCTCGACCGCGCCCACGTACTCCCGGGGCGGCAGGATGCGCAGCTCGGTCATGTCCTCGCGGAACAGGGCGATCTCGCGTTCGGCGAGCTCCCGCCAGTCCTGGCCGGTCGCGTCGGCACGTTCCAGCAGCGGGTCGTCGACGTCGGTGACGTTCTGCACGTAGTGCACGTCATGGCCGGCGTCGAGCCAGACCCGGCTGACCAGGTCGAAAGCGAGGTAGGTGGCGGCGTGCCCGAGGTGGGTGGCGTCATAGGGCGTGATGCCGCAGACGTACAGCCGGGCGGTGGGGCCGGGGTCGGTCAGCTTCAGCCCCGCCGTGCCCGAGTCGTACACCTGCAGTGGCAGGCCCTTACCGGGCAGTCCCTTGTCGGACAGGTGGGGCACCTCGGGTGCGGGCCAGGATCGCATACCGGCCAGCTTATCCGGATCGTCCCCGGCCGATCACACGGGTGGTTCGGTGCCCCGGCGGCGCAGATAGCGTTCGAACTCGCGGGCGATGGACTCCCCGCTCGCCTCGGGGAGCTCCGCGGCGTCCTTCTGCTCCTCGAGCGTCCGGACGTAGTCGGCGACCTCGGTGTCCTGCTCGGCGAGCTCGTTGACGCCGTTCTCCCAGGCGCGTGACTGCTCGGGCAGCTCGCCCAGCGGGACATTGACGTCGAGCACGTCCTCGACCCGGTGCAGCAGGGCCAGGGTGGCCTTGGGGGAGGGCGGCTGGGCCACGTAGTGCGGGACCGCCGCCCACAGCGACACCGTCTCCATGCCCGCCGCCGAGCAGGCGTCCTGGAGCACGCCGAGGATGCCGGTCGGGCCCTCGTAGCGGGTCGGTTCCAGGTTGAGCACCCGGGTCAGCCCGGTTTCGGAGGTCGCGCCGGTGACCGGGACGGGACGGGTGTGCGGGGCGTCGGCCAGCAACGCCCCGAGCAGCACCACGGTCTGCACGCCGAGTTCCAGCATCAGCCCGGTCAGCTCGCCGCAGAAGGCCCGCCAGCGCATGTTCGGCTCGATGCCGTGGATCAGGACGACGTCGCGGCCGGTGTCCAGCCGGGCCACGGAGATCTTCGTGGTCGGCCAGACGATTTTGCGCCGTTCGCCGTCCAGTTCCACCAGCGGACGGGTCACCTGGAAGTCGTAGTAGTCGTCGGGATCGAGCTCCACGAGCGGTACGGCGCCCCAGCTCTCCGCGAGGTGAGTGATGACTCCGCTGGCCGCCTCCCCCGCGTCGTTCCAGCCCTCGAACGCGGCGACGAGCACTGGATCCACGAGTTCAGGCACGCTTTCGAGCTCGAGCACACGGCCTCCAACCGGGGGTGAGGAAGATCGGGCCCGCTACCTGATCGGGCCGTCCCCAGCCTACGTCCTGGTGGGCCACTACCCCGCACCGAAGCCCTGCACCCCTGGGGCACGTGATGTCCCGGTTATTTCCCGTCGGTCTATTTCCCGTCGGTGGTGTGCACGATGAGAACGTCGCAGGGGGACTTGTGCGAAAGGTTCGCCGGTACCGACCCGAGCAGCCGGCCGGCCAGGCTGTTGAGGCCCCGGTTGCCGACCACGACCAGGTCCACGCCGCGCTCGGCGGCGACCGTGGCCAGGACGTCGACGGCGTCGCCCTCGCGGGCGACCTCCTCGAAGTTCTTGGCGCCCACACTGGCGGCCCGCTCGCGCGCGGCGCGCAGGGCGTCCTCGGCCGGGGTCGCGCCCTGGACCTTGTAGGCCAGGTCGCCGAGCCGGTCGGCGGCGCTCAGCCGCTCCTTCTCGGGCATCGGGTGGAACGCCGACACCAGAACGAGGGTGGCACCGGTCGCGGCGGCGAGGCCGGCGGCCTTCTCCACGGCGATGAAGGAAGTGCTGGAGCCGTCGGTGCCGACGAGAATGGCGCGATACGTCATGGGGGGTGCGCTCCTGTGTCCGTTTTTGTGAGCTACTTGCCAGTAGTTGTCACGCTACTGCCCTGAGCGGTGATCCGCCACGGTTGGCTAAGCTTCCCCCATGAGCGCTACCCCACACTCCCTCCGTGAAGCCCTGCAACAACGAGTCGTCGTGGCTGATGGAGCGATGGGCACGATGCTCCAGGCCCAGGATCCGACGCTCGAGGACTTCCAGGACTACGAGGGCTGCAACGAAATCCTCAACGTCACCCGGCCGGACATCGTGCGCAGCGTTCACGAGGCCTACTTCGACGTGGGTGTCGACTGCGTCGAGACCAACACGTTCGGCGCGAACCTCGCCAACCTCGGCGAGTACGACATCTCCGAGCGGATCTTCGAACTGTCCGAGGCGGGCGCGAAGATCGCCCGCGAGGTCGCCGACCGCTACTCCACCCCGGACCGGCCGCGCTGGGTGATCGGCTCGATCGGGCCTGGCACCAAGCTCCCGACGCTGGGCCACGTGACCTTCGCAGAGCTGCGCGAGGCCTACCAGAAGAACGCCGAGGGCCTGCTGGCAGGCGGGGTCCAGGCCCTGCTGATCGAGACCAGCCAGGACCTGCTGCAGACCAAGGCGTCGATCATCGGCTCGCAGCGGGCGATGAAGGCCCTGGGTCTGGACGCCGTGCTGATCGCGCAGGTGACGATCGAGCAGAACGGCGCGATGCTGATGGGCTCGGAGATCGGCGCGGCACTGACCGCACTGGAGCCGCTGAGCCTCGACCTGATCGGCCTCAACTGCGCGACCGGGCCCGCCGAGATGAGCGAGCACCTGCGCTACCTGGCCAAGCACTCCCGGATCGGCCTGTCGGCCATGCCCAACGCGGGCCTGCCGCAGCTGACCTCCGACGGCGCCTACTACCCCCTGTCGCCCGAGGAACTGGCCGACGCGCACGAGAATTTCGCCCGCGAGTACGGCCTGTCGCTCGTCGGCGGCTGCTGCGGCACCACCCCCGAGCACCTGCGTCAGGTCGTCGAGCGGGTCCGCGGCCAGGAACTGGCCCCGCGCCGCCCCCGTCCCGAGGCGGGTGCGTCCTCGCTCTACCAGCACGTGCCGTTCCGGCAGGACACCTCCTACCTGGCCATCGGCGAGCGCACCAACGCCAACGGGTCCAAGGCGTTCCGGGTGGCGATGCTCGAGCAGCGCTGGGACGACTGCGTCAAGATCGCCCGGGACCAGGCCAGGGACGGCGCGCACCTGCTGGATGTCTGCATCGACTACGTGGGCCGGGACGGCGTCCAGGACATGAAGGAGATCGCGTTCCGCTTCGCGACCGCCTCGACCCTGCCACTGGTGCTGGACTCCACCGAGATCGCCGTCGTCCAGGCCGGCCTGGAGATGTGCGGCGGTCGGGCCATCGTCAACTCCGTCAACTACGAGGACGGCGCGGGCCCCGGCTCCAAGATCGACAAGCTGATGCCGATCGTGCGCGAGCACGGCGCTGCCGTCGTGGCCCTGACCATCGACGAGGAGGGCCAGGCCCGCACCGCCGAGTGGAAGGTCAGGGTCGCCGACCGGCTCATCGGTGACCTGGTCGACAACTACGGCATGCGCGTCGAGGACATCATCATCGACGCCCTCACCTTCCCGATCGCCACCGGGCAGGAGGAGACCCGCCGCGACGGCCTTGAGACGATCAACGCGATCAAGGAGATCAAGCGGCTGCACCCCGCCGTCCAGACCACGCTGGGCCTGTCGAACATCTCCTTCGGCCTCAACCCGGCCGCCCGGATGGTGCTCAACTCGGTGTTCCTCAACGAGTGCGTCAACGCGGGCCTCGACTCGGCCATCGCGCACGCCTCCAAGATCCTTCCGATGGCCCGGATCCCCGGCGAGCAACGCCAGGTCGCCCTCGACATGGTCTACGACCGCCGCCGCGACGACTACGACCCGCTCCAGCGTTTCCTTGAGCTGTTCGAGGGTGTCGACGCCGCGTCGGTGCGGGCCGGCCGGGCCGAGGAGTTCGCCTCGCTGCCGCTGTGGGAGCGGCTCAAGCGGCGGATCATCGACGGCGAGCTCGACGGGCTGCCCGCCGACCTCGACTCCGCGCTGGCCGAACGGCCCGCCCTGGAGATCGTCAACGACGTGCTGCTGGACGGGATGAAGACCGTCGGCGAGCTGTTCGGCTCCGGCGAGATGCAGCTGCCGTTCGTGCTGCAGTCCGCGGAGGTCATGAAGACCGCGGTGGCCTACCTCGAACCGCACATGGAGAAGTCCGACGACGACGGCAAGGGCCGCATCGTCCTGGCCACGGTCAAGGGCGACGTCCACGACATCGGCAAGAACCTCGTTGACATCATCCTGTCCAACAACGGCTACGACGTGGTCAACATCGGCATCAAGCAGCCGATGTCGGCGATCCTGGAGGCCGCCAAGACCGAGAAGGCCGACGTCATCGGCATGTCGGGGTTGCTGGTCAAGTCCACGGTGATCATGAAGGAGAACCTGCAGGAGCTCAACTCCCGTGGGCTCACCGACTGGCCGGTGATGCTCGGCGGTGCCGCCCTCACCCGCGCCTACGTCGAGCAGGATCTGGCCGAGATCTACAACGGTGAGGTCCGCTACGCCCGGGACGCTTTCGAGGGTCTGCGGCTGATGGACGCCTTCATGAACGTCAAGCGCGGCGTGCCCGGCGCGAAACTGCCCGAGCTGCGGCAGCGACGGGTCAAGACCGGCGCGGTCCTCAAGGTCACCGAGCCCGAGGAGATGCCGGCCCGGTCCGACGTCGCGGTCACCAACAAGATCCCCGACCCGCCGTTCTGGGGCGACCGGATCGTCAAGGGCGTCGCGCTCAAGGACTACTCCTCCTTCCTGGACGAGCGCGCGCTGTTCCTGGGCCAGTGGGGCCTCAAGCCCGGCCGGGGCGCCGGCGGCGTCTCCTATGAGGAACTCGTCGAGAGCGAGGGACGCCCGCGCCTGCGCGCCCTGCTGGAGCAGGTCCAGACCGAGAACCTGCTCGAGGCTGCCGTGGTCTACGGCTACTACCCGGCGGTCAGTGAGGGTGACGACCTGGTCATCCTCAACGAGGACGGCTCCGACCGGACGCGCTTCACCTACCCGCGGCAGCGCCGCGACCGGCACCTGTGCCTGGCCGACTTCTTCCGGCCCCGTGAGTCCGGTGAGGTCGACGTGGTCGCCCTGCAACTGGTCACGGTCGGTTCGAAGGTCAGTGAGGCCACGTCCGCGCTGTTCGAGAAGAACGCCTACCGCGACTACCTCGAACTGCACGGCCTGTCCGTGCAGCTGACCGAGGCCCTCGCGGAGTACTGGCACTCCCGGATCCGCTCCGAGCTCGGCTTCGGCGGCCAGGACCCCTCGGAGCTCGACGGGATCCTCAAGGTCGACTACCGGGGCTGCCGGTACGCCTTCGGCTACCCGGCCTGCCCCGACCTCGAGGACCGGGCCAAGATCGTTGAGATCCTCAAGCCCGAGCGCATCGGGGTCACCCTCTCCGAGGAGTTCCAGCTGGTCCCCGAGCAGGCGACCGACGCGGTGATCACCCATCACCCCGAGGCGAACTACTTCAACGCCTGAGGGATGCCCGGGGTGGGACCCGAGACGGCAGGTCCCACCCCGGCAGCGGATATCCTCTCGCCACGTGACACTTGAAGCGGTTCTTTTCGACCTTGACGGGACTCTGATCAACTCTGAGCCGGACTGGCTCGTGGTCGAGGAAGCGGTCATGGCGTGGCTGGGCGGTCCGTGGGGGCCCGAGCACCAGGACGTCGTGGTCGGTGGGTCGCTGTGGGGGTGCGTCGACTACATGATCGCCGTGGCGGGGTCCGAGGTGGACCGTGTGGAGGTCGCGGAGCGGTTGCTGGAGGGGATGGCCGAACGGATGAGCGCCGGGCTCACGGTCATGCCCGGGGCCAAGGAACTGCTCAACGGTGTGCAGGCCGCCGGGATCCCGATCGCGCTGGTGACCTCGACGGTGCGGCGGCTGGCCGACCTGGCGATCGACGCCCTGGGCCGGGACTTCTTCGCCGTGACCGTCACCGGCGACGAGGTGGAGCACACCAAGCCGCATCCCGAGCCGTATCTGAGGGCCGCCGGGCTGCTCGGCGTGAACCCGGCGCGCTGCGTGGTCCTGGAGGACTCGCCGACCGGGGTCGCCGCAGGCGAGGCCGCCGGCTGCGTGGTGGTGGCCGTTCCCTGCGTCGTGCCGATCCCCGCCGCACCCACCAGGACGATCGTGCGGTCCTTGGCGGACCTGGACGTCGCCGCTCTCCGGGCCCTGATGGGCTGACCCCTTAGGGGTGGAACCGTCCGCTGGGAGGATGGGACTTCGGCACGAACCATGTGACTATGGATTCGAGGACCGAAAACTCCCGGGGGAGCCCCACCATGAGCGACGCACTTCTGTTCACCGTCAGTCTTGCGATCACCCTGCTCGGCCTGGCCGGCAGCTGGCGGGTCGCCCAGCGGCGCGGATACGCCTCGGGGGCACGCGGAGCGGCCTGGTCCCTGGTGCCCATGGGCCTCTACCTGACGGGTCTCACGGAGTTCTTCACCGACCTGGTGTTCAGCCCGGTCAAGTGGGCGGGCGTGATCCTGCTGGGGCTGGCCGGGGTGCTGTATGTGACCTCGGGGGTGAAGCTGCGCGCCGCGGCCGGGGTGGAGAAGCCGCCCAGGGCCGCCAGGCCGGGCCGGGCTCCCAAGGCCGTCGACCGGCCGGGCCAGAGCCCGGCTGGTCTTGACCCCGATCTCGCCGACATCGACGAGATCTTGCGGCGGCGCGGCATCAACTAGTCAGCGTCCGCTTTTCCTGGGAGGCCTTCGGGCCTCCCTTTTTTGTGGCACGGAGCACACGCGACTGCGGGCTATCCTGCGTCAGGAACGTTCCAAAGTGGCTGATCCGATCTCAGGAAGGCCTCAGAACAGTAAATCTTCTCGTGATCATGCCACGACGAGTTGCACCTCATATCGGTTGTCCATATACGATCCACGAGCACGTCCGAAATGTAGGCCCAGGGCACACTAATCCCTGACCTTCTGTCAATGGACTGTAACTTTTTGTTATGTATGCGGCCTTACAGGCCTCGGACCAGCGCAAACGCCGGTACGCGGGGCACGTACACCACGGGCTGTGACTACCGGCGGTGTCCGGCGGCAGGGGAGGAAGTGAGGCGGCGTGACCGCGCCGATCGATGTGACGAAGGGTGAGGCCGAGGCCCATCCGGAAGACGTCCTCAAAGGCGTCGACCGCAAGGCGATCCAGGGCCGCTCACTGGGCCAGATCGCCTGGCTGCGGCTCAAACGCGACAAGGGCGCGCTGGTGGGCGCCGCCGTCGTCGTCTTCCTGATCCTCGCGGCCATCTTCGGGCCGTTCTTCCTGCAGGATCCGCTGCTCTACCACGGGGACCTGATCGACCCGACGTTCCAGCGCCCCAACTCCGGTGTCTTCCATTCGGGCATCAGCCGGGACCACTGGCTGGGCGTCGAACCGTCGACCGGCCGCGACCTGCTCAGCCGGATCGTCTCCGGTGCCCGCATCTCGCTGCTCGTCGCGTTCCTCGCCACGCTGCTCTCAGTACTCCTTGGAACGTTCTTCGGAGTCCTGGCCGGCTACTTCGGCGGCTGGACCGACACCCTCATCAGCCGGGCCATGGACGTGTTCCTGGCCTTCCCGCTGCTGCTGTTCGCGATCGCCCTGGTCGGCGTCATCCCCGACGAGGTCGCGGGGATCAGGGACAACAACCTGCGGCTGCTGGTGCTGGTCTTCGTGATCGGTTTCTTCGCCTGGCCGTACATCGGCCGGATCGTCCGGGGCCAGACGCTCTCCCTGCGCGAACGCGAGTTCGTGGACGCCTCGCGCAGCCTCGGCGCCAGCCACTTCTATGTGATCTTCCGTGAGCTGCTGCCGAACCTGATCGCGCCGATCATCGTGTACTCCACGCTGCTGATCCCGACGAACATCCTGTTCGAGGCGGCCCTGTCCTTCCTCGGGGTCGGCGTCACGCCGCCGACCCCGTCCTGGGGCGGCATGCTCACGCTCGCGGTGCCGACCTACCAGACGACGCCGTTCTTCATGATCGTTCCCGGTCTGGCCATCTTCGTCACGGTGATGGCCTTCAATCTGCTCGGCGACGGGCTGCGTGACGCGCTCGATCCCCGGGCCCGATGAACCCCCCAAGGTTCATGGTTTCCCTTGTTGGTTCCCCAGAGAGGTGCTCTCAGCACATGAACAAGATCAAAGTAGGTGCCGGGCTCGCCATCAGCGCGGTGCTCGCCTCCGGCCTCGCGGCCTGTGGCGGCAAGGACAGCACCTCGAGCGGCACGTCGGGTTCCGAGGCCAAGGCCGACGCAGCCAACACCAGCGTCGTCAACGTCTCGGACAAGAAGGGCGGCACACTCAAGTACGCCGACTCCGACGACTGGGACTCGCCGGACCCGGGCAACACGTACTACGCCTTCTCCTGGAACTTCGGGCGGCTGTACTCGCGTGCGCTCACCACCTTCAAGGACGTTCCGGGCGAGGCCGGCCTCGAGGTCGTCCCCGACCTCGCCGAGTCGCTGGGCCAGTCCAGCGACGGCGGCAAGACCTGGACCTACAAGATCCGCAAGGGCGTCAAGTACGACGACGGCACCGAGGTCACGGCCAAGGACGTCAAGTACGCGGTCGAGCGCAGCAACTACACGGCCGAACTCCAGCTCGGCCCGAAGTACTTCGCCCAGTACCTGGTGAACAACACCCCGGCCTACAAGGGCCCGTACAAGGACAAGTCGCCCGACGGCCTGAAGTCCATCGAGACACCGGACGACCACACGATCGTCTTCCACCTGTCGCAGCCGTTCTCGGAGTTCGACTACCTCGCGACGATGCCGCAGACCGCAGGCGTCCCACAGGCCAAGGACACCGGCCTGAAGTACGAGAAGAACATCGTCTCGTCCGGCCCATACAAGATCGACTCCTATGTGCGCGGCAAGGAGATGAAGCTCTCCCGCAACACCAACTGGAGTGCCGACACCGACCCGCTGCGCAAGCCGCTGCCCGACAACATCGAGGTGTCGCTGAAGCAGAACGGCGACGACATCGACAACAAGCTGATGTCGGGCGCGGCCGACGTGGACCTCGCCGGCGCGGGCGTGCAGACCGCCGCCCAGGCCAAGATCCTCGGTGACCCGAACAAGAAGAAGCACAGTGACGTCACCACCGGTGGAACGCTCACCTACATGGCGATCAACAAGAACGTCGCCCCGTTCGACAACATCGCCTGCCGCAAGGCGGTCGAGTTCGCGGTCGACAAGGTCTCGACCCAGACCGGCCTCGGCGGCCCGCTGGCCGGCGGCGCCATCGCCTCCACCATCACCCCGCCGACCGTGACCGGGTACAAGAAGGCCGACACCTACCCGTCGGCCGGCAACACCGGTGATGTCGCCAAGGCCAAGGAGCAGCTGACGGCGTGCGGCAAGCCCGGCGGCTTCACCATGAAGCTCGGCGCACGCGGCGACCGTCCCAAGGAGATCGGCGCGGCCCAGGCCATCCAGCAGTCGCTGGGCAAGGTCGGCATCAAGGTCGAGATCAAGCAGTTCCCGTCGGGTGACTACTTCAACAAGTACGCCGGCGCGCCGTCGTATGTGAAGCAGAACGGCCTGGGCCTGATGATGATGAAGTGGGGCGCCGACTGGCCGACCGGCTTCGGCTTCCTCCAGCAGATCGTCGACGGCCGCGCCATCAAGCCGGCCGGTGGAACGAACCTCCAGGAGACGAACCTGCCCGAGGTGAACGCCCTGTTCGACAAGGTCACCGCGGAGACCGACGTTGACAAGCGCAACGAGATCTACACCCAGATCGACCAGGCGGTCATGAACGACGCCGGCGTCGTGCCGCTGACGTACGCCAACCAGCTGCTGTTCCGCCCGGAGAACGTGACGAACGTGTTCGTCACCGCCGCCTACAGCGGTCAGTACAGCTACCTCAACCTGGGCCTGAAGTAGAGACCCACCGTCTGATCAACTGCCCGTCTCTCACCGCAGAAGGCAGGTGAAGGCCGAGCGGTGACGTGGCCCCCGGGGAGACCGGGGGCCACGTTCGCCGGGGC
>JBDSTJ010000707.1:0-3972 GCA_039928335.1 Streptosporangiaceae bacterium
CGCGGGGCTGCCCGAGATCGCCAGACCGGTCTGCGGCGTACTGGAGCAGGCCGGCTACACCGTGCACGCCGTGCCGGTTCCGGACGGCGAGGCGGCCAAGGACGTCACGGTGCTCGCCGGGCTGTGGTCCCGTTTCGCCGAGCTGGGGATCACCCGGTCCGATGCGGTCGTCGGCGTCGGCGGGGGAGCGGCCACCGACCTGGCCGGGTTCGCCGCGGCCTCCTGGCTGCGGGGGGTCCGCTGTGTCCTGGTGCCGACGACGCTGCTGGCCATGGTCGACGCGGCCGTCGGCGGCAAGACCGGGATCAACATCGCCGAGGGCAAGAACCTGGTGGGGGCGTTCGCGCCGCCGGGCGGGGTGCTGTGCGACCTGGCCACGCTGATCACGCTGCCGGGTGAGGACTACATTTCCGGTCTCGCCGAGACGATCAAGGCCGGATTCATCCGCGACCCGCGCATCCTCGAACTGATCGAGGAGGATCCCGAGGCAGCCGCGCGACCGGACGGCCGGCACACCCGTGAGCTGGTCGAACGAGCCGTACAGGTCAAGGCCGACGTCGTCGGGGCCGACCTCAGGGAGGCCGGGCTCCGGGAGATCCTCAACTACGGCCACACCCTCGCGCACGCCATCGAGAAGGCCGAGGACTACACGTTCCGGCACGGCCACGCTGTCGCCGTCGGCTGTGTCTACGCCGCTGAGCTCGCGCTGCTCGACGGGCGGATCGACGCGGACCTGGTCGCCCGGCACCGTGCGGTGTTCTCCTCGGTGGGCCTGCCGGTCTCCTACCGGGCGGAGGCCTGGGACGAGCTGCGCCGCACCATGAACGTCGACAAGAAGACCCGGGGCGCGACCCTGCGCTTCGTCGTCCTCGACCGGCTCGGGGAGTGCGGGCGGCTGGCCGGGCCGTCCGAGGACCTGCTCCGGCAGGCCTACCGGACCGTGGCCCGATGAGGCGCGTCCTGGTCCTGAACGGCCCGAACATCAACCGGCTCGGCACCCGCGAGCCCGAGGTCTACGGGGCGGACAGCCTGGCCGACCTGGCGAAGCTGTGCATGCGGACCGGGCGCGAGCTCGGCCTGGCCGTCGAGGTCCGGCAGACCAACGACGAGGCCGAGATGGTCCGCTGGATCCACGAGGCGGCCGACTCCAGGACGCCCGTCGTCCTCAATCCCGCCGCGTTCACGCATTACTCCTACTCACTGCGCGACGCCCTCGCCCAGCGCACCGCGCCCCTCATCGAGGTGCACATCTCCAATCCGGCCGCCCGCGAGGAGTTCCGCCACACCTCCGTCGTCGCGGGGGTGGCCACCGGCACCATCGCCGGTTTCGGCCTCAACTCCTACGTGCTGGCCCTGCGCGCCCTCGCCGATCTCTGATCCGGCTCAGGGGTTCAGGGCGGCGTTGACCAGGAGGTCGAGTTCTTCGGCGACGTCATCGAGGGCCTTGGTGTCGTGCCGGGCGCGGCACAGGATGGTCGCGCCCTCGACCGAGGCGACGATCAGGGTGGCGAGCCGGTCGGCGCGCTCCGGTCCGGCTCCGCCCGCCCGCAGGCCCAGGGCCAGCGCGTCCTGCCAGCGCTGGAAGGCCGAGGCCGCGGCGGCGGCGAGCTGCGGGGCCTCCTCGTGCGACTCGACCGTGACGGCCGCGATCGGACAGCCGGCCTGGAACTCGCTCTTGACCAGCACCTTGCGCCACCAGCCGACGAAGGCGTGCATGGCCGCGACCGGGTCGCCGCCCTCGCCGATCGCCGATTCGGTCCCGGCCGCGACGAAGTCCCCGGCGTAGCGGACGGCCTCCTCGGCCAGCTGGACCTTGCCGCCGGGGAAGTGGTGGTAGATCGAGCCGCGTGGGGCTCCACTGTGCGCGATGACGTCGCGAAATCCGGTGCCGCTGTAGCCGCGCTCGCGGAAGAGGTACGCCGCGCTGCGGACCATGCGCTCCTTTGAACTCACCGCCTCAGTATGACACTCGTCATATTGACCGGGGTGGAGTTCCCCGCCAGGGTTGCTATGACAGTCATCATATCGAGGGGTTCTCCGCTGCCGTCAGTCCCGATCGAGAGCGGCAGGCTGATCGCGCACCAGCACCTGCATGGTCCCGGTCGGCAGGTTAGGGTTCGGCCGACCAGGCCGACGGAAGGAAGACTCTGTGATCAACACGTACACGGTGGACGGCAACGTCCACGTCCTGCAGTTCGACCACGGTGAGAACCGGTTCAGCCCCGAGTTCCTCCAGGCCGCCAACGACGCGCTCGGCAAGCTGGAGCAGGAGACCGGGGCACTGGTCACCACCGGCACGGGCAAGTACTTCTCCAACGGCCTCGACCTCGACTGGCTCGGCGCGAACGGAGACCGGCTCGAGCCCTACCTGGGCGAGGTGCACAAGCTCTACGCGCGGTTCATCAACCTGCCGCTGCCGACCGTCGCGGCGCTGAACGGGCACGCCTTCGCCGGCGGCGGGATGCTCGCCCTCACCCACGACTTCGTGCTGATGCGCGCCGACCGGGGCTGGTTCTGCCTGCCCGAGGTCGACCTCGGGATGCCCTTCACCCCCGGCATGGGCGCGCTGATCCAGTCGCGCCTGTCCCGGGCCACCGCGCACGAGGCCATGGTCACCGGCCGCCGTTACACCGCGCCCGAGGCGATCGCCGCCGGGATCGCCCAGCGCTCGGCGCCCGAGGAGGAGGTCCTGTCCTCGGCCATCGACTGGGCCCGCACCTTCGCGGCCAAGGACGGCAGAAGCGTCGCCCGGATCCGCCGGGGCATGTACGGGCCGGTCCTGGACGCGCTGGCACTCTGACTCTGACAAGCGGCATACTCGACCGAACGTTGTTCGGTTTTTCTGAGACCCTGGGATGGACGCAATGCGCATTGGAATGCCACTCAGCTACGCGGGCGGATTCAAGGAGACGGTCGAGGAACTGGCCGACTACGAACGAGCCGGGCTGGACATCGTCTTCGTCGCCGAGGCCTACAGCTTCGACGCCGTCAGCCAACTCGGCTACATCGCGGCCAAGACCCAGCGCCTCGAGATCGCCTCCGGCATCCTCAACACCTACTCGCGGACGCCCACCCTGCTGGCGATGACCGCCGCGGGCATCGACTACGTCTCCGACGGCCGTTTCACCCTCGGCCTCGGCGCCTCCGGCCCGCAGGTCATCGAGGGCTTCCACGGGGTCCCCTACCACGCGCCGCTCGGCCGGACCCGCGAGGTCGTCGACATCTGCCGCCTGGTCTGGAAGCGCGAAGCCCCCCTGCAGTACGACGGCAAGTACTACCAACTGCCGCTCCCCGCCGACAAGGGCACCGGCCTCGGCAAGGCTCTAAAGATCATCAATCACCCGGTGCGGCCGGACATCCCGATCCAGATCGCCGCGATCGGCGAGAAGAACGTCGCACTCACCGCCGAGATCGCCCAGGGCTGGCAGCCGATCTTCTACCTGCCGGAGAAGGCCGACGAGGTCTGGGGCGACTCCCTGCGCAAGGGCTTCGCCAAGCGCGCCCCCGAACTCGGCACCCTCGACATCGTCGGTCAGGCCGCCCTCGCCATCGGCGAGGACGTCGAGGGCTACCTGGAGTTCGGCCGCCCGATGGCCGCGCTGTACATCGGCGGCATGGGCGCCAAGGGCAAGAACTTCTACAACTCCCTCTGCCGCCGCTACGGCTGGGAGAAGGAGGCCGACGAGATCCAGGACCTCTACCTCGCCGGCAAGAAGAAGGAAGCCGCCGAGAAGGTCCCGCACGAACTGATCCGCGACATGTCCCTCATCGGCAGCGAGTCCTGGGTCAAGGAGCGCCTCGGGGCCATGAAGGCCTCCGGCATCACCACCCTCAACGTCAGCCCCATCGCGGCCGACCACGCCGCGAAGCTCAAGCTGATCGAAAAGGTGAAGGAACTGGTGGTCGATCTCTGAGCACTGGCCCGAGGTCGGGGGCCCGGCGCAGGGAAGGGCCCCGGCGCACAGACGCCGG
>JBDSTJ010000708.1:0-5914 GCA_039928335.1 Streptosporangiaceae bacterium
GCAGGGCGAGACCGAGCACGGTACGGAGCACGTGAACCTCCCGGAGGACGACCGAAGCGGTCGGAGTCTGCCCGGCCCCGGCGGCGCCGAACCGTCCCGGGACCACTGCCGGACGTTCCCGCCCGAATCCGTGGCCTTCCGCAGTCGAGTTCCGGCGGGCCGTTGACGTGTCAGGTCATGGTCTTCATCAGCACTGATCTCTAGAGTGGTCGCAGATGAGCTGGAAGAACCCGTTGGCGCCTGGCACGCTACCCTCTGCCGAATCGCCGGACGCCGGCCCATCCCGGTCTCCCGCTGTCCTCCCGCCGGCGACGGGGAGCACGAACGTCTCACGAATGGACGAAGGCATGGATGTAGAACAGACCTCGCTGCCGGGCATCGGAATCCGCTACGAGTTCACCACCCAGGCCGGCCGGCGGGTCGGCGTGGTGATGCACCGGGGTGGCCGGCGCGATCTCGTGCTGTACGACGAACACGACCCCGACCGCGCCTGTGAGGCGGTCAAACTCAACGACGAGGAGTCCGACGCCCTGGTCGAACTGCTCGGCGCACCCCGGATCGTGCAGCGCCTGAACGCGATCCACCGGGAGGTCGAAGGGCTGGTCAGCCTGCAGGTCCCGGTCGCCGCGCACTGGCACGGCAGGGCCATGGCCCAGGCCCAGGTGCGCACCCGCACCGGAGCCTCGATCGTCGCGATCGTTCGCGACGGGCAGGTCAACGCCAGCCCGGGACCTGACTTCTCCCTGGCCACCGGGGACATCGTCGTCGTGGTCGGCAGCCCCGAGAGCACCGGGGCCGCCAGCGAGATCATTGCCAGCGGATAGAGACGGCTTATGCAGCACACAGCGGAATTGTTCCTCGAACTCGGCGCGGTCCTGCTCGGCCTGGGTGTCCTCGCGGCGTTCGCCCTGCGGGGCGGCGTCTCCCCGATCCCGCTCTACCTCCTGGCCGGGCTGGCGTTCGGCCAGGGCGGTCTGGTCCCCCTCGCGACCAGCACCGAGTTCATCCAGACCGGGGCCGAGATCGGCGTCATCCTGCTCCTGCTCACGCTGGGCCTGGAGTACAACGCCGACGAGCTCGTCTCCAGCCTCAGGGGAAACGCCAGGGCGGGCGTGGTCGACCTTGTGCTGAACGCCGCTCCGGGCGCGATCCTCGCCCTGATCCTCGGCTGGGGCCCGGTCGCGGCCGTCGCGATGGCCGGCGTCACCTACGCCACCTCCTCCGGGATCACCGCCAAAGTCCTGTCCGACCTTGGCTGGATCGGCAACCGCGAGACCCCGGTGGTCCTGTCGCTGCTGGTCTTCGAGGACCTGACGATGGCCCTGTACCTGCCGATTCTCACCGCGCTGCTCGCGGGAATGAGCCTGGCCGCCGGCGCGGTCACCGTGGCGATCGCCCTGGCCACCGTCACGGTCGTCCTGATCGTGTCGCTGCGGTACGGGCACCTCATCGAGGCGTTCGTCCGCAGCCCCAGTTCCGAGGTGCTCCTGCTCAAGGTCGTCGGCCTGACGATGTTGGTGGCGGGCCTCGCCCAGCAGCTCCAGGTGTCGGCGGCCGTCGGCGCGTTCCTGGTCGGCATCGCCCTGTCGGGTGAGCTGGCGCACCAGGCGCAGGCCCTGCTGACCCCGCTCAAGGACCTTTTCGCGGCGGTCTTCTTCGTGTTCTTCGGCCTCAACACCGACCCCACCAAGATCCTTCCGGTGGCCGCGATCGCCGCGCTGCTCGCCCTGGTCGGCATGCTCACCAAGCTCGGCACCGGCATCTACGCCGCCCGGCGTATCGGCATCGCCCGCGCGGGCCAGGCCCGGGCCGGCATCGCGCTCATCCCGCGGGGCGAGTTCAACATCGTCATCGCCGGCCTGGCGGTCTCGGCCGGGGCCCACCCCGACCTGGGCCCGATGGCGGCGGCCTATGTCCTGCTCCTGGCCGCGTTCGGTCCTCTCGCCGCCCGCGGCGTCCAGCCGCTGATCACAGCCGCGGCGACTCCCGGCGGCATCAGGTGGCCGCGCCGCTTCCGGCGGAAGCCCGCACCGCCCGACATCGAGTCGCGCGAACCCGAGACGGCGGACGGGCGCTGAAAGCTCGCCAGGCCCATCCCTGCAAATCTGCGCTACGAGTCGGTTAATAGGTCATAAACTCCGTGCGGCGTGTCGATTCACGACGGGCCGGGCGAACGGGGCGAGGGGCATGACCGGGGTCGGAGCCAGACGGCGGGCAGAGCGGATCCGGCGGCTCCGCCCGGAGGAATGGCTGTTCCTGGCGCTCAGCGCCGTACTGGGCGTCATCATGATCTACTTCGGGGACGGTTACGCGACCCTGCTCAGGATGCTCGGCAACTGGCGGTTCGGCGCGATCGTCGGCGGCATGTGCCTGGTGATCTTCCTGCGCGGCTGGTGGCGGCACCGGCAGGCGCGCGCCGCACTGCACACCGTGGGCCGGACCCTGCGCGAGTTCAGCCCGCTCTGGGCCTGCATGATCATCTATGAGACCCTGCACGACCTGACCCCGCTGCTGCGCCCGCACGTCGTCGACGCCCACCTGATCGCCATCGACCACGCCGTCCTCGGTGTCGACGCCGGCCGCTGGCTCAACGACCACATCGGCTCGCCCGCGATGACCGAGATCCTCGTGCTCTGCTACGCCAGCTACGGCATCGCGATCCCGACCTATGCGGCCTACCTCTATCTCAGGGACCGGACCCGCGCCTTCCGCGACCTGTCCCTGGCGATCACCCTGACCGCGGTCATCGGCTACCTCGGCTATGTCTCGGTTCCGGCCATCGGCCCGTACCTGTTCCAGAGCGAGATCTATCCCGACCGGCTGCCGCAGTGGAGCAGCGACCCCGGCCTCCTCGACACGATCAACAACCTCAAGGGCACGGCGAGGGACTGCTTCCCCAGCCTGCACACCGCGATGACGACCGTGCTGATGGCCCTGATGTGGCGAGCCGCGCGCCGGCTGTTCTGGGGCTACCTCCCGGTGGCCCTCGGCCTCTACCTCGCCACCCTCTACCTCCGCGTGCACTACGCGGTCGACGTCGTCGCCGGGTTCGCCACCGCGGCGCTCGTGCTGTACCTCACCCCACGGATCAACGACTGGTGGTACGCCCGCCGGACCACCCCGAAATCCGTCGCCGACGAACCGGTCAGGGCGATAACCTCAGTCGTGTGATTGACCTGCGAGCTCTTCGAGAGGATCCCGACCGTCTGCGCGCCTCCCAGCGTGCCCGCGGCGAGGACGAGGCCGTCGTCGGAACCCTGCTGGAACTGGACGGGCGCCGCCGCGCCGCGCTGACCAGGTTCGAGCAGTTGCGGGCCGAGCAGAAGAGCTCCGGCAAGCTGGTCTCCCGGGCCCAGGGCGAGGAGAAGCAGGCGCTGCTGGCCAAGGCCAAGGAGCTGTCGGGCGGCGTCAAGGAGGCCGACGCCGAGGCCGACCTGCTCGGCAGGGAGCTCGACACGCTGCTCAAAAGCGTCCCGAACCTGATCGAGGACGGCGCGCCTCCCGGAGGCGAGCAGGACTTCGTCATCCTGGAGCACGTCGGGCAGGTGCCGCAGTTCGACTTCGAACCGCGCGACCACCTCGAACTGGGCGAGCTGCTCGGCGCGATCGACATGGAGCGCGGGGCCAAGGTCTCCGGTGCGCGGTTCTACTACCTGACCGGGGTGGGCATGCAGCTGCAGATGGCGCTGCTCAACCTGGCCATGGAACAGGCCATCGAGGCCGGGTTCGTCCCGATGTACGTGCCGGTGCTGGTGAAGCCCGAGGCCATGGAGGGCACCGGGTTCCTCGGCAAGCACGCCTCGGAGGTCTACCACCTGCAGGACGACGACCTCTACCTGGTCGGCACGGCCGAGGTCGCGCTGGCCGGCTACCACATGAACGAGATCATCGCCGATCTGCCCAAGCGCTATGTGGGTTGGTCGAGTTGTTTCCGGCGCGAGGCCGGCTCGTACGGCAAGGACACCCGCGGCGTCATCCGGGTGCACCAGTTCGACAAGGTCGAGATGTTCTCCTACTGCGACCCGGCGGACGCCGCCGCCGAGCACCAGCGGCTGCTCACCTGGGAGAAGGAGATGCTCGCCAAGGTCGAGATCCCCTACCGGGTGATCGATGTGGCGGCCGGCGACCTCGGCGCCAGCGCGGCCCGCAAGTTCGACTGCGAGGCCTGGGTGCCGACCCAGAACACCTACCGTGAGGTCACCTCGACCTCCAACTGCACCGACTTCCAGGCCAGGCGGCTGTCGGTCCGGCACAAGAGCGACGCGGGCACCCAGCCGGTCGCGACCCTCAACGGCACCCTGGCCACGACCCGCTGGATCGTCGCGATCCTGGAGAACCACCAGCAGGCCGACGGCTCCGTCCGCGTCCCGAAGGCCCTGCAGAAATGGCTCGGCAAAGAAGTGCTCACCCCGAAGTAGTACTTTCTAGCCATGCCGGATTCTGCAGTTGTCGGATGCTTCGGGGTCCTGACCGTCGCCACCCGCGGCGAGAGGGGTCCCGGCGAGGTCCTTCTCAAGATCCGAGGCGGGACGGAAACCTATCTCGCCTGGTCGGAGCAGCCCTTGGCCCGCGGTACGAAAGTTCTCGTGTTCGATTCACGTGGAACCCGAACCGTGGACGTCATGGAGTGGTCTGACCCACTGGACGACTTTCCCCGGCTCAGCTAGGAGTACCCCGAATGTTCGGTTACCGCGTGCCTTCGCCCGACGAGGCGATGCTCATCTCCGGTGGCAAGTCGAGTGCCAACGGCGCTCCCTTCCGGGTGATCGTCGGCCATGGCGCCTTCGTTGTCCCGATCTTCCGCAAGGTCGAGTTCCTGACCCTGTCCATGCACGAGTCCGAGGTCGCCGACACCTGCGTTACCAAGCAGGGCATCTCGCTCAACGTCCGCGCGATCATCGCCTTCAAGGTCGGCAACGACGTTGAGTCGATCATCAACGCGGGCCAGCGCTTCCTGTCCGACCAGGGCCAGATGGACGTCCTGACCGGCCGGATCTTCTCCGGGCACCTGCGCGCGATCGTCGGCTCCATGACGGTCGAGGAGATCGTCACCGAGCGGCAGAAGCTCGCCAGCGAGGTGCTCGACACCGCCACGCCCGAGATGCTGAAGATCGGCCTGGTGATCGACTCGCTGCAGATCCAGTCGATCGACGACATGGGCTCGGGGTACATCGACTCGATGGCCGCCCCGCACGTGGCGGCGATCCGCCGGCAGGCCCAGATCGCCCAGGCGATGGCCACCCAGCAGTCGGTCGAGGCCGAGCAGTCGGCCGCCCGCAACCAGGCGGAGTACGCCCGGCAGACCGCGGTGATCCAGGCCGAGTACAAGGCCGAGGTCGACCGGGTCCAGGCCCAGGCCGCCCAGGCCGGGCCGCTCGCCCAGGCCAAGGCCCAGCAGGAGGTCATCGCGGCGCAGACCGAGCTGGCCGAGCGCGAGGCGCTGCTGCGCCAGCAGCAGTTGGTGTCGGAGGTCGTGAAGCCGGCCGAGGCCGATGCGGAGCGGATCAGGATCCTCGCGGTCGCCGAGGCCGAGCGGATGCGGATCCAGGCCGACGCAGCGGCCTCGCACGACCGGGTCGCGCTCGACCGGATGATCATCGAGCAGCTGCCACAGATCGTCCGGGAGGCCGCCGGCGGGCTCAAGGGCGCGAACATCAGCGTGCTCAACGGCTCGGACGGCCTCGGTGAGATCGCCGCCGGCCTGGTCAGCCAGGGTCTGACGATCCTGGAGACGGTCAAGAAGAACATGAACGACAACAGCTCCAAGCCGGAGCTCGGGGCCTGACCCCGGGAGTCCCCCGCCGCGCCGGGCGGCGGGGGAGGCGGCGTCAGCGCAGCAGGCGCTTGCGGAGCTTGAGGGTGTCGGCGGCCTTGAGGCCGAGCCCCTGGGTGAGGAACCTGGCGAACGTCCCGT
>JBDSTJ010000709.1:0-4024 GCA_039928335.1 Streptosporangiaceae bacterium
GGTGGTCGTCGACCGGCTCGCGGTGAAGGACACCGCGCGGCGGCGGCTGTCGGACTCGGTGGAGACCGCACTCGGCCTGGCCGGCGGGACCCTGGTCCTGGACTTCGTCGACCTCGCCGACGACGACCCGGGCCGCGAGCGGATGTACTCCGAGCACCTCTACTGCCCCTACGACGACCTGTCCTTCGAGGAGCTGGAGCCCCGGTCGTTCTCGTTCAACTCGCCCTACGGCGCGTGCCCGGAGTGCTCGGGCCTGGGCACCCGGATGGAGGTCGACCCCGACCTGATCGTCCCCGACGGCGAGAAGTCCCTCGAGGACGGCGCGCTCGGGCCGTGGGCGTCGGGCCACACCAACGAGTACTTCCTGCGGCTGCTCAAGGGGCTCGGCGAGGGCCTGGGCTTCCGGATCGACGAGCCGTGGGACAAGCTGCCGGTCAAGGCCCGCCGGGCCATCCTGTTCGGCCACGACACCCAGGTCCACGTCAGCTACAGCAACCGCTACGGCCGCAAGCGCGCCTACGACACCGAGTTCGAGGGCGTCATCCCGTGGGTGCAGCGCCGGCACGCCGAGTCCGAGAGCGACGCGACCCGCGAGCGCTTCGAGGGCTACATGCGGGAGATCCCGTGCGCGTCGTGCAAGGGTGCCCGGCTCAAGCCGCTCATCCTGGGCGTGCGGATCGACGGCAAGTCGATCGCTGAGGTCGCGGCGATGCCGATCGGCGACTGCACCGAGTTCCTCACCACGATGAAGCTCAACGACCGCGACAGGCACATCGCCGAGCGGGTACTCAAAGAGGTCAACGCGCGGTTGGGCTTCCTCCTCGACGTGGGCCTGGACTACCTGACCCTCGACCGCGCCTCGGCGACGCTCGCCGGCGGCGAGGCCCAGCGGATCAGACTGGCCACCCAGATCGGCTCCGGCCTGGTCGGCGTGCTGTACGTGCTGGACGAGCCGTCGATCGGCCTGCACCAGCGCGACAACGCCCGGCTGCTGGAGACACTGGTCCGGCTGCGCGACATCGGCAACACCCTGATCGTGGTCGAGCACGACGAGGACACCATCCGGGCGGCCGACTGGGTCGTCGACATCGGCCCCGGCGCGGGCGAGCACGGCGGCCAGGTCGTCGTGTCCGGCACCGTCGAGGACCTGCTGAAGTCCGAGGACTCGGTGACCGGGGCCTACGTCTCGGGCCGCAGATCGATCGAGATCCCGGCGATCAGGCGGCCGCTCACCAAGGGCCGTGAGATCACCGTCAAGGGCGCGGGCGAGCACAACCTGCGCAACGTCGACGTGACGTTCCCGCTGGGGGTGTTCACCGCCGTCACCGGGGTGTCGGGTTCCGGCAAGTCGACGCTGGTCAACGACATCCTCTACAGCGCGCTGGCCAAGCAGTTGCACAACGCCAGGACCGTGCCGGGCAAGCACAAGCGGATCACCGGCCTCGACCAGCTCGACAAGGTCGTGCACGTCGACCAGTCGCCGATCGGCCGGACCCCGAGGTCCAACCCGGCGACCTACACGGGCGTGTTCGACCACATACGCAAGCTGTTCGCCTCGACGACCGAGGCCAAGGTCCGGGGCTACCAGCCGGGCCGGTTCTCCTTCAACATCAAGGGCGGCCGCTGCGAGAACTGCGCGGGCGACGGCACCATCAAGATCGAGATGAACTTCCTGCCGGACGTCTACGTCCCGTGCGAGGTCTGCCATGGCGCCCGCTACAACCGGGAGACCCTTGAGGTGCACTTCAAGGGCAAGACGATCGCCGATGTCCTGGACATGCCCATCGAGGAGGCGGCGACGTTCTTCGAGCCGATCACCGCGATCCACCGGCACCTCAAGACGCTCAACGACGTCGGACTCGGCTATGTCCGGCTTGGCCAGTCCGCCCCGACCCTGTCCGGCGGCGAGGCCCAGCGAGTCAAGCTCGCCTCGGAACTGCAGCGCCGCTCCACCGGACGGACGATCTACGTGCTGGACGAGCCGACGACGGGCCTGCACTTCGAGGACATCCGCAAGCTGCTGATCGTCCTCAACGGGCTGGTCGACAAGGGCAACACGGTCATCGTGATCGAGCACAACCTCGATGTGATCAAGACCGCGGACTGGGTGATCGACATGGGTCCCGAGGGCGGGTCGCGCGGCGGCACCCTGGTCGCCACCGGCACCCCGGAAGCGGTCTCGCACGTGTCGGAGAGCCACACCGGCCAGTACCTGGCCAAGATCCTGGGCTGACGGATCACGAACGCGCCCGAGGCACCGCGTCGGAGGGTCAAAACAGCGGCTCGGGAAGCACGCCCTCCAGGGCCAGCAGGACGCGCTTGGTCTCCAGGCCGCCGCCGAATCCGCCCAGCTCGCCGCTGCTGTTGACCACCCTGTGGCAGGGGACGACAACCGGCAGCGGGTTGGCGCCCATCGCGACGCCGACGGCGCGGGCGGCACCCGGTTCGCCGACCCACCGGGCGAGGTCGCCATAGCCGACCACCGAGCCGAACGGCACCCGGGCGTAGAGCAGCGCGAGCACGGCCTGGTGGAAGCCGCCGCTCAACGACCAGTCGAGCGGCAGGTCGAACACGGTCAGCCCACCCCGGAAATAGGCCTCGAGCTGCTCCTGGGCCGGATCGACCCGCGCCTGCCTGACCGGTTCCAGTTCCAGCCGGGCGGCGACGGCAGCGACCACGGGCTCCGGCCGGCCGGCGTGGAAGTGGACTTTGACCAGGCCCCTCGTGGTCGCGGCCAGCATCAGCGGCCCGATCGGGGTGTCGGCCACGGTCCAGGCGAGGCTTTCCATCGTTCTAACGTAGTGGGATGGAGACAACCGAGTACGCGGCGTTTTCCGCCCTGGAGATCCGCGAACTCGTCCTGACCGGGCAGGTGCCGGCCGAGGAGATCATACGGGCGGCTCTGGCCCGGCTCGAGGAAACAGATCCCTTGGTCAGGGCGTTCACCGAGGTCTCAGCCGAGCAGGCGCTCCGGTCCGCGCGGAATCTGGATCACCGGGCCGCGCCGAAGCTCGCCGGGGTCCCGATCGGGGTGAAGCCCAACGCTCCGCCGCCGACTCGGCTGGAGACGGCGGGCTGCGTGGTCCTCGGCAGGACCTCCGTCCCGCTGGCCACCACGCCCTGGCAGACCTGGGGCCACACCGATCGCGGCCCCACCCGCAATCCGTGGCGGCCCGACGTCGTCGCGGGCGGCTCCTGCGCAGGTTCGGCGGCGGCGGTCGCCGCCGGGATCGTCCCGCTGGCCACCGGCGGCGACGGTGCCGGCTCGGTCCGGATCCCGGCCGCCTGGTGCGGGATCGTCGGCCTGAAGACCACGAACGGCCTGCTGCCCGTCCGCGACAGGGCGGGCCTGACCGCGCCGGGAGTACTCACGCGCACCGTCGCCGACGCCGCGGCCTGGCTGGAGGTCGTGGCCGGGACCGTGACCGCGCTCCACGACGAGCCCACCGGCCTGCGGGCGGCCTGGTCGGAGACGCTCGGCTTCCTCACCTGCGATCCCGAGGTCGCCGGGATCGCCCGGCCGGCCGCCCTCGGGCTGAGCGATCTCCTGGACTTCACCGGGGCCGGGATCGTGCTCGGTGACCCGGGCCAGGCCTGGCACGCGCTGCGGGGCGACGGCGAGCCGGCCCTCCGCCACCTCAACGACCGGCCCCTCGCCGCGCTGTTCGACGAGGTCGATCTCCTGCTGACCCCGACCACGCCGATACAGCCGCACGGCCACGGCGGGCCGGGCGAGGCGATGACCGTCGGCTTCACCTGGGCGTTCAACCTCAGCGGGCATCCCGCGCTGAGCGTCCCGGCCGGTTTCACCGCCGGCGGGCTGCCCGTGGGCCTCCAACTGGTCGCCGCGCACGGCCGGGAGGCCCTCCTGCTCCGGGTGGCCGCCGCACTCGAGTGCCGCCGTCCGTGGCCGCGGTGGTCATGAGCCGAGCCAGCGGTCGATTCCCTCGATGCGGCGGCGGCACTCGAGGGCGTTGCGGACGTCGCCGAGGACGTCGAAGGACTCAGCGAGGCAGCCCAGGGC
>JBDSTJ010000710.1:0-2948 GCA_039928335.1 Streptosporangiaceae bacterium
GCAGCGGCGGGCCGCCCCAGGAGTACGCCGCGTTGATCTTGCTGGGACCGTGCCCGGGGACGTCGACGTAGGAGTCGCGCGGGAAGGAGACCAGGAAGATCTTCTTCCGGTCCCGGGGTATGTGCACCATCATGATCGTGTCGGTGCGCTGGGCCCCGTACTTCCAGCTGGCCTGCTGGGCGTCGTCGCCGGTCGTGGCGCTGGCGGCCCGGGTGTCGGAGCCGAGCATCAGCCAGGTCTCGCCCGCGGCCGAGGCCGTCGCCCGGTCCTCGGCCGGGAACACCTCGGGCAGGCGCTCGATGTTGCCGTCAAAGTGGCGTTCGCGTTCGAACAGCAGGCCGCCGACGGACACCACGAGGAGCAGGAGGACACCGCCGGCGGCGAGCAGGACCCGTTTCTTCCTGCTCACGGGGGTCTTCTCGGTCATCGATCATCCGTCCCGGGTTGCTGGAGTGGTTTCTGTCAAGATAGGTGATTGCTCCAAAAACGACCGATTCATCGGGAGCATGTGGCCTCAGCGGCTTGTGCCGCCTGAGGCCCGGGTCACACGGCAGGGACCGCGTAACCCTGGGGAAATCTGTTAACGTGTGACTGTGCTGAACGTGCTGCTCCTCCTTAGCGGCCGCGACGGGGCCTAAGAGGCCGGCTTCCTCGTCGCGGGGCTCAGTCGTGACCGTCGGCCGTGGGAACTTCCTTCGGACCAGCAGCAGGAGCACAGACCATGACTTCGCAAAATCCCAGCGGCATGCCCTTTGAGCGCTACCGCCCGTACGCACCCGTCCGGCTGACCGACCGCACCTGGCCCGACCAGGTGATCACTGCGGCTCCGCGCTGGTGCGCGGTGGACCTGCGGGACGGCAACCAGGCGCTGATCGACCCGATGGACGCCCCGCGCAAGCTGAAGATGTTCGAGCTGCTGGTGGCCATGGGCTACAAGGAGATCGAAGTCGGCTTCCCGGCGGCCTCGCAGACCGACTTCGACTTCGTCCGCAAGATCATTGAAGAGGACCGGATCCCCGACGACGTCGTGATCCAGGTGCTGACCCAGGCCAGGCCCGAGCTGATCGAGCGGACCTTCGAGTCGGTCCGGGGTAGCAGGCAGGCGATCGTGCACCTCTACAACTCGACCTCCACGCTGCAGCGCCGGGTCGTGTTCGGGCAGGACAAGGACGGCATCAAGGCCATCGCGGTCGAAGGCGCGAAACTGTGCAAGAAGCTCGCCGCCGAGATCGAGGAGAGCTCGGACACCCGGATCTTCTTCGAGTACTCGCCGGAGTCCTTCACGGGCACCGAGCTGGAGTACGCCGTGGAGGTCTGCGACGCCGTCAACGACGTGTGGCAGCCCACCCCGGACTGGAAGGTCATCCTGAACCTGCCGGCGACGGTCGAGATGGCGACCCCCAACATCTACGCCGACCAGATCGAATGGATGCACCGGAACCTGGCCTACCGGGACTCCGTCGTGCTGTCCCTGCACCCGCACAACGACCGCGGCACCGCCGTCGCCGCCGCAGAGCTGGGCTACCTGGCCGGCGCGGACCGGATCGAGGGCTGCCTGTTCGGCAACGGCGAGCGCACCGGCAACGTCTGCCTGGTCACCCTGGGCCTGAACCTGTTCACCCAGGGCGTTGACCCGCAGATCGACTTCTCCGACATCGACGAGGTCCGGCGGACCGTCGAGTACTGCACCCAGCTGCCCGTGCACGAGCGGCACCCCTACGGCGGCGACCTGGTCTACACGGCCTTCTCCGGCTCCCACCAGGACGCGATCAAGAAGGGCTTCGACCATCTGGGCCGCGACGCCGAGGCGGCCGGGGTCGAGATCGACGCGTTCGCGTGGCAGGTCCCCTACCTGCCGGTCGACCCCAAGGACGTGGGCCGCTCCTATGAGGCCGTCATCCGGGTCAACAGCCAGTCCGGCAAGGGTGGTGTCGCCTACATCATGAAGACCGAGCACTCGCTGGAACTGCCGCGCAAGCTGCAGATCGAGTTCTCGCGGGTCGTCCAGGAGCACACCGACGACCAGGGCGGCGAGGTGACCGCCGAGGCCATGTGGACGATCTTCGAGAAGGAGTACCTGTCCAACGGGCCCCGGATCGGCCTGCTGGCGCACCGGACCTCCTCCCGTGTCGATGAGAAGGACCTGCTCAACTGCGACGTCCGGATCGACGGGGAGATCCGCGAGATCGAGGGCATCGGCAACGGCCCGATCTCGGCCTTCGTCGACGCACTCACCCCGGTCGGCGTTGAGGTCAAGGTGCTGGACTACCACGAGCACGCGATGAGCTCAGGCGGCGACGCCAAGGCCGCGGCCTATGTGGAGTGCCAGGTCGGCGACCGGATGCTGTGGGGCATCGGCGTTGACGCCAACATCGTGACCGCCTCGCTCAAGGCGGTCCTGAGCGCGGTCAACCGCGCCGCACGCTGAGACCCGTTCATGGTGGCGTGAACCGCCTCGCATGGACGCTCGATGGCCCCCGGTCGCAATGATCTTGCGGCCGGGGGCCATCGCTATTCGTGCGTGAGCACGTGATGGACCAACTCCCGGAGTGTTCCGGTCAGCTGGCTCTCGCACACGGTCACCTGACGGCCGTCGATGTCGATGTCGTACTGGAACTGGTCAGCGTGCTGACCCGAACTGGTGACCGTGTCCAGATCGACTCGGCGGACGAGGGCCTGCAACACCGGATCTCCGGCGGTGTTCGCCTCGCTGCGCCGCTCGATTCCGGCGAACCCACCGGATCGGATCACGGTAACTTTCATACAGCTACGCCTACCCCCGCCCAGGCATTCGACACGGCATGCCATTCCGGACTCCTGGCGCCGTAGCGCTGGCCGGCCATGGTGAGCGTCGCGGCGGCGAAGCTCTTGAAGTCGGTGTCGGGAGAGAGCAGGCCACCGGTGAGGGTGTCATACCAGACCTGCCCGGCCTGTTCCCAGGCGTTGCC
>JBDSTJ010000711.1:0-2802 GCA_039928335.1 Streptosporangiaceae bacterium
GGTCGGAGAGAAGTCCCGGATGCTCCCCGAATGGCTCGGCGCGGCGGCAGACCGCGGCTTCCGGGTACCCGCCCGCAACCTGCCCGACCTGCTGGACAAGGGGCGGAGCGATCGGTCGATCAGGCCCTACATCGCGCGGGCGGCGGGTCGGCGCGGAGCGTGGCTGGCCCTGCAGAACCCCGACTGGGCCTATCTGCTGACCGAGTCCGAGGCCTCGGCGGACGAGGTCGCCGACTGGGAGACCGGGACCCGCGGCCAGCGGGTCGCCTTCCTGACGTCGTTGCGGCTCAGGGACCCCGCCGCGGCCCGGACCCTGCTGGGCCTTGGCTGGTCCAAGGAGACCGCGCCGGACCGGGCCGCGTTCCTGGCCACCTTCGAGCACGGCCTGTCGGGCGACGACGAGGAGTTCCTCGAGAACGCCCTCGACGACCGGGGCAAGGACGTGCGGCAGCGCGCGGCGGACCTGCTGTCGCTGCTGCCCGGATCCCGCTACGCGGGACGGATGGCCGGACGGGCCCTCGGGCTGATCCGGCCGGACAAGCGGACCGTTCGGCTCCGGTCCCAGACCTGGGTCTCGGTCACCCCACCCGAGGACCACGACGACGAGATGGCCAGGGACGGGATCCCGTTCCACCCCGCAGGATCGTTTGCGCCCGGCGACCAACGGGTCGGCACCCGGGCGGCGTGGCTGCGGGAGATCCTGGCACGGACGCCGCTGGCGACCTGGACGGACCTGTTCCGGCTGCCCGCCATGGAGGTGGTCTGCCTGCCGGTGATCGACGACTTCGCCCGGGACGTGCACCTGGGCTGGGCGCGGGCCGCGCTCAGGCAGCGCGACGCCGGCTGGGCGCGGGCCCTGCTCAAGGGCGGTGTCGTGCTCGAGGAGAGCGAGGCACTCGCCGACCTGCTGCAGATCCTGCCCGACGGTGAACGCGAGTCGGCCGCCGCCGATCTGATTCACTGGGTCGAGGGTTACGCCGACCTGATGCGGGTCCTCGGCCGGATCCCCGGCCCGTGGACGGGACGGCTGGCCGACGCGGTCCTCACCTCACTCGCCGGGGCGCTGAAGAACTCCGAAGGCTCCCGGCACGTCGCACAGCTGTGCAAGCTCGCCGACGAACGGCTCGCCCCCGAGACCGCGCCGCGACTGGACCGGCTGACCGCCAGATACGACACGTGGCCGCTCGCCGAGCTGGCCGAGACCCTCCGATTCCGACACGAGATGCTCCAGGAGCTGCTTTGACCGGTTCGCACAGTCGCGAAGTGCTGCGTCCCCACGCCGAACAGCAGTACGCCGACGAGCTCGCCCGGCTCGCCGAGCACGACGACCGAGCGCTGCCGCCCGGCTGGAAACTGTCGCCCTGGGCCGTCACCACCTACCTGCTCGGCGGTGAGCTGCCCGACGGCTCGCCGATCAGCCCCAAGTACGTCGGCCCGCGCCGCCTCATGGAGGTCGCCGTCGCCACCCTCGCGACCGACCGGGCGCTGCTGCTGCTGGGCGTGCCCGGTACGGCCAAGACCTGGGTGTCGGAGCACCTCGCCGCCGCGATCAGCGGTGACTCGACCCTGCTGGTGCAGGGCACGGCCGGGACCGCCGAGGAGGCCATCCGCTACGGCTGGAACTACGCGCGGCTGCTGGCCGAGGGACCGTCGGAGGCTGCGCTGGTGCCGAGCCCGGTGATGCGCGCCATGCAGCTGGGCACCGTCGCCCGCATCGAGGAGCTGACCCGGGTCCCCTCCGACGTCCAGGACGCGCTCATCACGATCCTGTCCGAGAAGACTCTGCCGGTTCCGGAGCTCGGCACTGAGGTCCAGGCCCGCAAGGGCTTCACCGTGATCGCGACCGCCAACAACCGCGACCGCGGCGTCAACGAGCTGTCCAGCGCGCTGCGCCGGCGGTTCAACACGGTGGTCCTGCCCGTCCCCGGCACGGCCGAGGAGGAGGTGTCGATCGTGGCACGCCGGGTCGACCAACTGGGCCGCGCGCTGGAGCTGCCCGACATCCCGGCCGGCCTGGAGGAGATCCGCCGTGTCGTCACCGTCTTCCGTGAGCTGCGCTCGGGCCTGACCGACGACGGTCGCACCAAGCTCAAGTCCCCGAGCGGTACCCTGAGCACCGCCGAGGCCATCTCGGTCATCACCCACGGCCTCGTCCTCGCCGCCCACTTCGGCGACGGTGTCCTGCGCGCCCCCGACGTGGCCGCCGGGATCATGGGAGCGGTCGTCCAGGACCCGGTCTCCGACCGGCTCGTGTGGCAGGAGTACCTCGAGACCGTCGTGCGGGAACGCACCGAGTGGCGTGACTTCTACCGGGCCTGCCGGGAGGTCTCTTGAGCTCGCCCCCAGAACCCGAAGGGGTTCGGGTGTTCGGTGTCCGCCACCACGGCCCCGGCTCGGCCCGTGCCCTGACCCGCGCCCTGGCCGAGTTCAAGCCCGACATCGTGCTGATCGAGGGCCCGCCGGAGGCCGACCCCATCATCGAGCTCGCCGCGGACGAGGGCATGGTCCCGCCGGTGGCGCTGCTCGCCTACCTGCCCGTGGACGGCGAGCAGAGCCACCGCGCCGCCTTCTGGCCCTTCGCCGAGTTCTCGCCCGAATGGCAGGCCATCCGCTACGCCCAAGCCCAACACGTCCCGGTCAGGTTCTGCGACCTCCCCGCAGCGCACACTCTCGCCGCCCCCGACCCACCCGCCCCCGACCCACCCGACCCCGGTCAGCCCGACCCCGGTCAGCCCGCCCCCGGTCAGCCCGACCCCGGTCAGCCCGAGCCCGAGCCGGGTCCTGAGGGTGCGGAGGATGCGG
>JBDSTJ010000712.1:0-5391 GCA_039928335.1 Streptosporangiaceae bacterium
CATGTGGATGCTCCAGGTCGTGCAGGGCGAGCACTACCAGACCGTCGCCGCAGACAACCGGACCCGCGACATCGTGGTGCCCGCCGTGCGCGGCTCGATCCTCGACGACCAGGGCAGGCCGCTGGTCCGCAACCGCACCGCGCTGGTCGTGTCGGTCGACAGCACGATCCTGTCCCGGCAGGCGGACCAGGGCAAGGACGTGCTCAGGCGGCTGGCCGCGGTGCTGGGCACCAAGCCGGAGCGGCTCGCCGAGAAGATCCGGTTGTGCAGCCCGACGGTCAGGCGCCCGTGCTGGCAGGGCTCGCCCTACCAGCCGATCCCGGTGGACGACCGGGTCGACCCCAAACAGGGCATTCAGATCATGGAGAAGCAGGAGGAGTTCCCCGGGGTCATCGCGCAGATCCAGGCCGTCCGGGAGTTCCCGCAGGGATCCAGCGGCGCGCAGACCCTCGGCTACCTGCAGCCGATCACCCAGGACGAGCTCGACCGGCGCAAGGGCCTCAAGGTCACCGGCTACAGCGGCGTCGACCTGATCGGCCGCGACGGGCTCGAGGCCGAGTACGACGTGGACCTGCGCGGCCGGCCCGGCATCCGCAAGGTCAATGTGGACAGCCACGGCCGGGTCACCGGCATCGCCGAGGAGGTCGAGACCTCGCCCGGCGGCAACCTCCTCACCAGCATCGACGTGGACGTGCAGGAGGCCGTCGAGGCCGCGCTGAAGAAGCAGTTCGAACGGGCCAGGAAGGCCGGCGGCAAGCCGAGCGCGGCCGGGGTCGTGATGGACGTGCAGACCGGCAAGATCATCGCATTGGCCAGCTACCCCACGTACGACCCGGCGATCTGGACCGGCGGCATCTCCCAGGAGGAGTACGACGCGCTGCTCGGCCCCAGGCGCGGCGAACCGCTGATCTCCCGGGCGATCGCCGGCCAGTTCGCGCCCGGCTCGACGTTCAAGGTCTCCTCGCTGTCGGCGGCCGTCGCCGACGGGATGCCGTTGCACGGCACCTACTCCTGCCCGGGTTCCTACAACGTGGGCAACCGCGCGTTCCGCAACTTCGAGGGCGAGAGCCACGGCCCGATGAATCTGCATACCGCGATCGTCGTGTCCTGCGACACGATCTTCTACAAGCTCGCCTACGACGAGTGGAAGCGCGACGGCTCCACCAAGCCGGTCAAGGATCCCAAGGACCCGATGGTCGCCATGGCCCGCAACTTCGGGTTCGGTTCGCCCACCGGCATCGACCTGCCGGGCGAGGTCGCCGGCCGGATCCCCGACCGCAAGTGGAAGCAGGACTACCACGAGGCGACGAAGAAGGAGAACTGCAAGCGCGCCAGGTCCGGCTACCCGGAACTGTCGGCCAGCCGTGCGGGCTACCTGACGGCCATCGCCAGGGAGAACTGCGCGGAGGGCTTCGTGTGGCGGGCCGGGGACGCGGCCAACTTCGCGGTCGGCCAGGGTGACGTGCTGGTCACCCCGCTGCAGCTCGCGCGGTCCTACGCCGCGATCGCCAACGGCGGCCGGCTGGTCGTCCCGCGCCTGGCGACCGGGATCGTCCGGCCGGACGGCAGCCTGGTCCGCAAGATCCCGACGCCGGTGGCCCCGAAGCTGCCGGTGCCCAAGAAGGTCCTGGACTACCTGCGCAGCGCGCTCGCCGAGGTGCCGACCGAGGGGACGGCGCACGGGGCGTTCAGCGACTTCCCGTTCGACAAGGTCCACATCGCGGGCAAGACCGGCACCGCCGAGGTCTACGGCAAGAAGGACACCGCGTGGTTCGCCTCCTACGCCCCGGCGAAGAACCCGCGGTTCGCGGTCGTCGCGATGATCACTGATGCGGGCACCGGCGGCGGCTACGCCGCGCCGGCGGTCCGCCAGATCTACGAGGCCATCTACGGTCTGACCGGAAAGCCCCCGGCACTGCCGGACGGCAGGCTGCCCAGGCCCCCGAAGGTGCTCCGCTGATGGACGTGCAGTACGGCGACAGCCGGTCATGGTCGCGCCGGATGGGCTCCCGGGACTCCGTCGTGCGCCGCCTCGATCTGACCCTGCTCCTGCCGATGCTCGCGCTGGCCGTGGTCAGCTCGTTCCTGGTCTACTCCGCGACCCGCGCGGGCAAGGGCGCCGACCCTACGGCGTTCCTGAACAAGCACGTGCTCAACGTGTTCATCGGGCTGGTCCTGTACGCGATCGTCTCGGTCTTCGACTACCGGCTGCTGCGGGCCTACGCACCGATCCTGTACGGCCTGTCGGTGATCGGGCTGATCGCGGTGCTGAGCCCGCTCGGCGACACCGTCAACGGCTCGCACTCCTGGATCGTGATCGGCGGCGGCTTCCAGATCCAGCCCTCGGAGTTCGCCAAGGTCGGCCTCGTCGTCCTGCTCGCGATGATCCTCGGCGAGCCGCGCGACGGCGAGGTCGGTCCCGGCACCCGCGATATTCTGATCGCCCTGGCCGTCGCGGGTACGCCCGCCGCGCTGATCATGCTCCAGCCGGACCTGGGCACCACGATGGTCTTCACGGCCGTGGTCCTGGGCATCCTCGCGGTCTCAGGCGTCAGGAAGCGGTGGACCCTCGGCCTGGTCGTCGGCGGGGTCCTGGCGGCCTTCGCGGTCGTCCAGTTCGGTCTGCTCAAGGCCTATCAGATCGCCCGTTTCACCGCCTTCCTCGACCCGTCGGCAGACCCGCGCGGAGCCGGTTACAACGCGGCCCAGGCCAAGATCGCCATCGGTTCCGGCGGCCTGACCGGCAAGGGCCTGTTCCATGGCGAGCAGACCACCGGCCAGTTCGTACCCGAGCAGCAGACCGACTTCATCTTCACCGTGTCGGGGGAGGAGCTCGGCTTCCTCGGTTCGCTGGTGATCGTGTTCCTGCTCGGGGTGATCCTCTATCGGGGGCTGCGGATCGCCGTCCAGGCCGCCGACATGTTCGGCACCCTGGTGGCCACCGGGGTCGTCTGCTGGCTGGGCTTCCAGGCGTTCGAGAACATCGGCATGTGCATCGGCATCATGCCGATCACCGGCCTGCCGCTGCCGTTCGTGTCCTACGGCGGCTCGGCGACCTTCGCCAACATGATCGCCCTGGGTCTGCTGCAGACCGTCCACATCCGGGGCCGTTCGGTCTGATCGCAGTGTTCACGCAGGACAGCCGGTAGTCTGGGAAGTTGATCCCCGCCCATCCCGTCACTCTGGAGATCCGTATGCCTGTCGAGTCGGTCTACTCCCGGCTGGAGCCGCTGCTGCCGTCTGTGCAGAAGCCGATCCAGTACATCGGAGGCGAGCTGAACTCCCAGGTGAAGGACTGGGACGAGGCGGAAGTGCGCTGGGCGCTCATGTATCCCGACGCCTACGAGGTCGGACTGCCCAACCAGGGTGTCCAGATCCTCTATGAGGTGCTCAACGAGCGCGAGGGTGTCCTGGCCGAGCGGACCTACGCGGTCTGGCCGGACCTTGAGGCGATCATGCGCGAGCACCGGATCCCGCAGTTCACGGTGGACGGCCACCGGCCGGTGCGGGCGTTCGACATCCTCGGTGTGTCCATCTCCACCGAACTCGGTTACACCAACCTGCTGACGGCGATCGACCTCGCGGGCATCCCGATGCTCGCGGTCGACCGGACCGAGGAGGATCCGATCATCCTGGCGGGCGGGCACGCCGCCTTCAACCCAGAGCCCATCGCCGACTTCCTCGACGCCGCCGTCCTCGGCGACGGCGAGGAGATCGTCCTGGCGATCACCGAGGTCATCCGGGAGTGGAAGGCCGAGGGCCGTCCCGGCGGCCGCGACGGGCTGCTCCTGCGCCTGGCCGCCTCGGGTGGGGTCTACGTGCCCAAGTTCTACGACGTGAGCTATCTGCCTGAGGGCGGGATCCAGCGGGTCGCGCCCAACCGGACCGGCGTGCCGTGGCAGGTCGTCAAGCACACCGTGATGGACCTGGACGCCTGGCCCTATCCCAAGAAGCCGCTGGTCCCGCTCGCCGAGACCGTGCACGAGTGGTTCAGCGTCGAGATCTTCCGCGGCTGTACCCGGGGCTGCCGGTTCTGCCAGGCCGGCATGATCACCCGTCCGGTCCGGGAGCGTTCGATCACCACGATCGGCGCCATGGTCGAGGCCGGGCTCAAGGCCACCGGCTTCAACGAGGTCGGACTGCTCTCGCTGTCCAGCGCCGACCACACCGAGATCGGCGAGGTCGCCAAGGGCCTGGCCGACCAGTACGAGGGCACCCAGACCTCGCTGTCGCTGCCCTCCACCCGGGTCGATGCCTTCAACATCACGCTGGCCAACGAGTTCTCCCGCAACGGCCGACGGTCCGGCCTGACGTTCGCGCCCGAGGGCGGCTCCGAGCGGATGCGCAAGGTGATCAACAAGATGGTGTCGGAGGAGGACCTCATCCGCACCGTCACCACCGCCTACGAGAACGGCTGGCGTCAGGTCAAGCTGTACTTCATGTGCGGGCTGCCGACCGAGACCGATGAGGACGTCCTGGCCATCGCGGGCATGGCCCGGCGGGTGATCCAGGCCGGCCGCGACGCCACCGGCAGCCGGGACATCCGCTGCACGGTGTCGATCGGCGGATTCGTGCCCAAGCCGCACACCCCGTTCCAGTGGGCCGGGCAGACCGACCACGAGACGGTCGACCGGCGGCTGTACGCCCTGCGCGACATGATGCGCAAGGACCGGCAGTACGGCAAGGCCATCGGCATGCGCTACCACGACGGCAAGCCGTCGATCATCGAGGGCCTGCTGTCGCGCGGTGACCGACGGGTCGGCGCGGTCATCCGCAAGGTGTGGGAGGACGGCGGCCGGTTCGACGGCTGGTCGGAGCACTTCTCCTACCAGCTGTGGCTCGACAGCGCCGCCGCGGTGTTCGCCGACGGGCCCGTCGACCTCGACTGGTTCACCACCCGCGAGCGCGAGGAGGTCGAGGTGTTGCCCTGGGACCACCTCAACGCCGGTCTCGACCGGGAATGGCTCTGGCAGGACTGGAAGGACGCGATCGACCCGGATTCGGCGGAGATCGAGGACTGCCGCTGGACGCCCTGCTACGACTGCGGTGTCTGCCCCGACCTGGGCACCGAGATCCAGATCGGCCCGACCGGCAAGAAGCTGCTGCCGCTGACGGTCGTCAACACCTGACGGCGAGCCGCTGAGACGCCCGCAGAGACCGGCGAGACAAGATCCGGTAGATTACCCTGCCCTGCCCGGCTCCTGGCCGGTCAGGTGAGCGATCAGCGTGTGCACCGGTCCAGGGGTTGGGTGGTCGCGAGCCGGGAAGGATCAGTGGGGACGTGAACCCGCCCCGCTGCCCGAGCGTCAAACCTCCGAGGTGTCAAACCTCGTACGGGCTGGGGGTTTGGTGGTTTCGGCCGGTCCGATCGACCGGGCGCTGGATCCACCC
>JBDSTJ010000713.1:0-2978 GCA_039928335.1 Streptosporangiaceae bacterium
ACCCAGGAGCAGTACGCCAAGGTCGTGGCGGGAATGGCAGGGGGCACCGGGGCGGCGCCCGCCGCGTCCGGTGACCTGGCCAAGGGCAGGGCGGCCAACAGGTCGGCCTCCCGACGCAACATCGCCAACACCTACGTGTGGACCGCCCAGGGCGGATTCTTCTCCGAGACCACCTCCACCACCGACCAGGTGACCGAGACCCACAGCGGCTCCTACTCCATGAGCCATGCCGGCGCGTTCAGCGCGATGTTCTCCATCGGCCTGAAGATCAGTTCGGCCAAGGTCAGCTTGGACGTCTCGGCGGGAGGCGGCTACAGCCTCACCCGCACCAAGAGCGGCTCCCAGTCACGGACCTTCAGCCTCGACGTCGCCTGCAACCCCGAACGGGCACTGCAGAAACTCAACGGCGGCACCCCCGTGCTCCGTCCCGACGGAACCCCCGTCCTGGCCCCCGGCCGGGTCGACGCCTACCGGTTCATGACCTTCTACCTCGACGCCAACAGCGACAACTTCGAGGACTTCTACGGCAAGGTCATCGACCCCGAATGGCTCGACGGCACCGAACCCGGCGCCCTCGCGCTCAACCAGGCCCGCCAGACCGACCACAAACCGCCCTGCTGGCGCATCATGCACCGGGTCACCTTCGTCAGCCGCATCCTCCCCGACGCCACCGTGGACACCGGCGACACCGCTCTGCAGAAGGCCATGCGCACCCTCAACATCACCAGCAACTACACCCTGGCCACCCAGCTCGACCCCCTCATCGACCCCGCCGCGACGGTCGACCCCGACTCGCTCCAGGCCGTGCTGCCCACCGTCCTCGCCGCGGCCTTCCCCCAGCTCCTGCCACACACCAGGGAGATCCTCGACATCCTCGCCCCCTACTACAACCTCCCCATCTACCACCCGGCAGCCGCCGTCACCCCCGCACCCGCCAGCACCCTCACCACCAGCAGCACCACTGTCACCAAGGGAACACCCCTCACGCTGCGGTACTCCACCACCCCCGAGAACCTCAGCGTCCACAACTGGATCGGCCTGACCCCCGCGGCCCAGACCACCGCGCACAACGCCCTCGTCTGGCAGTACGCGCCCGACGCCACCGGTGCCGTCACCCTGGCCACCACCGCCCTGCCCGGCCCCGGCGCCTACAAGGCCTGGTACCTCCACAACAACGATTACACGCCCCTCGGCGCCCCGCTCACCTTCACCGTGACCTGACCCGCGCCCGCCTCGGTGGTCGGCCTGATCGGTTCCTGGCCGGCCACCGTGCACTAGCCTGGTGTCCGTTGTGAATCTGATCAATCTTGAGAACGTCCTTAAGGCGTACGGGCCCAAGCCGCTGCTCGAAGCGGTCTCCCTTGGTGTCGAATCCGGGATGCGCATCGGCATCGTCGGCCGTAACGGCGGCGGCAAGTCCACTCTGATGGGTGTGCTGGCCAAGCGGGTCGAACCGGACGGCGGCCGGGTGACCCACACGGGCGGGCTCCGGCTGTCCTACCTCAACCAGCAGGACGACTTCCCCGCGGGGGCGACGATCCGGTCGATCGTGCTGGGCGACCGGGTCGAGCACGACTGGGCCGGCGACCAGCAGATCCGTGACATCCTCGCGAACCTGCTGGCCGGCCATGATCTGGACTCGACCCTGGAGGGCATGTCCGGTGGCGAGCGCCGCCGGGTGTCCCTGGCGGGGCTGCTGGCGGCCGACTCCGATGTGATCATGCTCGACGAGCCGACCAACCATCTCGACCTCGAGGCGATCACCTGGTTGGCCCGGCACCTGGCGGCCCGCAAGGAGGCCCAGGTCGTGGTCACCCACGACCGGTGGTTTTTGGACGAGGTGACCGACCGGACCTGGGAGGTCGTCGCCGGCCGGGTCGAACGCTACGAGGGCGGCTACTCGGCGTTCGTGCTCGCCAAGGCCGAACGGACCAGGGTCGCCGACTCCACCGAGGCCAAGCGGCAGAACCTGATGCGCAAGGAGCTCGCGTGGCTCCGGCGCGGCCCGCCGGCCCGCACCTCCAAGCCCAAGTTCCGGATCGATGCCGCCACGGCACTGATCGCGGACGTCCCGCCGCTGCGCGACAAGGTGGAGCTCACCCGGTTCGCGACGGCGCGGCTCGGCAAGACGGTCTACGACGTGGAGGACGTGACCTACCACGCCGGGCCCAAACCGATCTTCGAGCACCTGACCTGGCGGCTGGGTCCCGGCGACCGGATCGGCCTGGTCGGGGTCAACGGCAGCGGCAAGACGAGCCTGCTCAGGCTGCTGGCCGGGGCGGTCCAGCCGGAGCGCGGCAAGGTCGTCACCGGCAAGACCGTCAAGCTCGCGCACCTTTCGCAGGAGCTGGTCGAGCTCGACCCGACCCGGCGGGTGCTGGAGTCGGTCGAGGAGATCGCTCGGCGGATCACGGTCGGGAAGAAGGACTGGACGGCCGGGCAGCTCCTGGAGCGGCTCGGGTTCGGCGCCGACGCCCAGTGGACCCCGATCGGGGACCTGTCGGGCGGCGAGAGGCGGCGGCTCCAGCTGCTGCGGCTGCTGATGGCCGAGCCCAACGTGATGATGCTCGACGAACCGACCAACGACCTCGACATCGAGACCCTGACCGAGGTCGAGGACATCTTGGACGGCTGGCCCGGCACGCTGATCGTGGTCAGCCACGACCGGTACTTCCTGGAGCGCGTCACCGACACCACCGCCTCGCTGATGGGTGACGGCACCGTCGCGGCGCTGCCCGGTGGTGTCGAGGAGTACCTCGCCAAGCGCATCAAGCAGGTGCCTGCTTCTGCCCCGAAGTCCAAGGGCGGCGGCGACACCCGCGCCGCGAAGAAGGAGCTCATCCGCGTCGAGCGGGAGATCGCCCGGCTCGACACGCGGCAGACCAAGCTGGAGGGCCAGATGGCCGAGAAGGCAGCTGATTTCGCAGTTGTTGCCCGTCTCGACGACGAGCTCAAGGTGCTGCAGGCCGAGAAGGCCG
>JBDSTJ010000714.1:0-8742 GCA_039928335.1 Streptosporangiaceae bacterium
TACGTGGGTTACCGACGAAACCCCCTGACCAGCGACAACGGCACCAGTCTCCGATGCTGATTCCACGCTGACGGCAGCCCGATTCCACCCGCCCCGCAACGCGGACGGGGGTCTCCCTGGTCGGGTATTGGCAGCTGAACGGCGACGCGGTCGGAACCGTCGGTGGCTGCACGTGGCGGTCCGAGATCGTCGCTGTACCGGTTCCCTTGGGTTGTACCCGGTGCTCGGGATGAACTACTGTCCTGAGCTTCTACTTGATGTAGAAGTTGAGAGTTCTCCCGCGGAACCCAAGGACGTCATGAACGCTCCCGGCGTGATCGCAGCGGCATCCGCCACGCTTTTGGCCGTGCTGGCCGGTGCCACGGTTGCGCGGCACGGATCGCCCTACCCCATCGACACCGCGCTCCATCGCTGGGCGCTGGCCCATCGCGAGCAGGGGGCGGTGGACTTCGCGATCGTGGTGACAAGTACCGGAACCGGGCTCGTCGCCTATGTGCTGGCCGGTCTGGCGGGGGTTCTCGCCGTACCCGGCCGGTGGTGGCATGGGTTCGCGGCCGGGTTCCTCGTGCTGGCCGCGGGTCAGCTCGTCCGATTCGGTCTCGCGGTGTGGATCGGGCGGGCTCGGCCGCCGGCCGGTGACTGGGCGTGGCATGCGGGCGGTCCCGCCCTGCCGTCGGGTCACACCGCGACCTCGGCGATCGTGGCGCTCCTTCTCATGAGCGGCGTTCGCCGCCGGGCTCGTGGTCGTGTCCGGACCGTCCTCCTGGTCCTGCCGGGCACCTGGGCGGTGGCGGTCGGTCTCACCCGGGTCTACCTCGGCGTGCACTGGCCCACCGACGTGGTGGCGGGGTGGCTCTTCGCTCTCGCCTGGACCGCGGCTCTTCTCCTCATCCCGACGACACCGCAAGGACGAAGCACGTGAGCGCGATCAGCATCGGACAGTCGGTCATCCTGGGTGTCGTGGAGGGAGTGACCGAGTTCCTCCCGGTCTCCTCCACCGGTCACCTCAAGATCGCCGAAGGGCTGATGGACATCCCCGTCGACGACAGGGCCGTCGTCGGATTCACCGCCGTCATTCAGGTCGGCGCGATCGCCGCCGTCCTGGTGTACTTCTTCCAGGACATCGTCCGGTTCGCGACCGCCTGGTTCCGTGGCCTGACCGACCGCGCCCGGCGGGAGGACCACGACTACAGGTTCGCCTGGTGGATCATCTACGCCACCATCCCCATCGTGATCGTGGGCTTGGCCGCCAAGCCGTTGATCGACGGACCATTGGCGTCCTTGTGGGTCGTGGCCGCCTCCCTCCTGGGCGGCAGCGCCATCATGTGGTTCGCCGAGCGATCGGCCCGGTTCCAGCGGGGCGAGTCCGACATCACGCTGACCGACGCGATGATCGTGGGTGCGTCGCAGATCCTGGCCTTGCTCTTTCCGGGTTTCTCGCGGTCCGGCGCGACGATCTCCACCGGACTGCTCCGCGGCCTCGACCGGGTCGCGGCCACCCGGCTCTCGTTCTTCCTGTCCATCCCCGCTCTCACCGGCGCCGGAGTGTACGAACTCAAGGACGCGGTCGGCGGCGGCGTCGATCTGCTGCCCCTCATCGTCGGCACTGTCGTGTCCTTCATCGTGGCCTACGCCTCGATCGCCTGGTTGCTGCGCTACATCGCCAAGCACTCCTTCTCCCTGTTCGTCATCTACCGGATCATCGTCGGGCTGCTTCTCCTCGGGCTGCTCAGCGCCGGAACGCTGCACGCCTGAGTTTCCGTCACTTGCGGCGCAGTTCGAGCACGACGGGGATCAGGGACAGGACGACGATCACAGCGATGATCGGCAGCAGGTAGGCGTCGATCCCCGGGATCGTCGACCCGAGCGCGTCACCGGCCAGCGTGACCCCGACAGCCCACACCAGCCCGCCAACGATCTGCCAGCGGGTGAAGATCCCGGTCGGGACGTTGAGCGCCCCGGCCATGGGGTTCAACACCGTCCGCACCACCGGGATGAAACGGGCGATCACGATCGCCTTGCCGTATCCGTAGCGGGCGAGAAGCTCCTCGGTGCGCTCGGCTCCCCGCCGCAGGTGCTCGTTGCGGTTCCGGGCCAGCAACGGCCGCCCGCCCTTCCGGCCGATCAGGAACCCGGTCTGGGCGCCGAGGAGCGCCCCGGCCACGGCTGCCAGCAGTACCAGGGGCAGCGACAGATGGATCGTGTTGGTCGCCGAGGTGGTGCACAGCAGGCCGGCGGTGAACAGCAGGGAGTCGCCGGGCAGGAAGAACCCGATCAGAAGCCCGGTCTCGGCGAACAGCACCAGGAAGACACCGAAGGTGCCGAGGCTGGTCAGCAGCGACATAGCATCGAATGGGTTGAGCGCTGCGGTCACCGGCATGGTCTCTCTCTCGAGGGGATAAGCTTCTACATCATGTAGAAGCTCAGTGTCACTGTAGATGCCTTGACGCACTAGGAGGTTCGCCCTCAGTGGATGCCGATCCCGGACCGCTGGGAAACCGACGCGCCTCCGGCGAACTCGCGGCCGAGGTGCTGTCGGTCCTGCAGAGCGCCGGTGAACCGCTGACCCCCGGCGAGGTGGCAGAGCGTCTGGGCGGCGGGCTGTCCTACTCGACGGTGGTGACGACCCTGTCGAGGCTGTACGACAAGGGCACGCTCACCCGGACCCGCCGGAGCAGGGCCTACGCCTACGCCCCGGTGGCCGACGCGGCGGAGCTCGCCGCCCGCCGGATGCGACAGGTTCTTGAGGGCGAAGCCGATCGGGACGCCGTCCTGACCCGGTTCGTCGACCAGCTGTCTCCCCAGGACGAGGCCCTGATCCGTCAGCTCTTCGGCGACCAGGGGTAGGGCCGTGCACATCGCCGTCTACCTGCCGCTGCTGGCCCCGATCACGGCCGCGCTCTTCGCGGAGCGGCTGTCCCGACGGCTCGCCCCCCGGCTGGCGACCTGGCTGTTGACGGCGTCGGCCGTGCTGCTGGCCGGTGCCTGGATCGTCGTCCTGTCGCTGCTCGTGATCGTCGGCCTGATCCAGATTCCGGTCGTCGCCCGCCTCGCCGAGGTGTCGCCCCGGCTGCTCCGGGAGGGCGAGCCGCCGTCGGTCGCGGCGGCCGTGACCGCTTTCGTCGTCTGGGTCGTGGCGCTCACCGCCGCCGGCCGGGCGGCCCGACGGCGGATCCGGGGACTGCTCGCCGCTTCGGAACAGGCCCGGGACCTGGCGGGCAACGGCGACCTAGTGATCATAGAGGACGACATGGTCGCCGATGCGTTCACCCTCCCCGGCCGGCCCGGCCGGATCGTGGTGTCCACCGGGATGCTCGCCGCCCTCGACGAACCTCAGCGCGCAGTGCTGCTGGCCCACGAACGGGCCCATCTCCGTTCCCACCACCACCGGTTCTCCACTGCCGCGCAGCTCGCGGCGGCGGCCAACCCGCTGCTGCGCCCGCTGGCCCGCGCGGTCGCCTTCACCATCGAGCGCTGGGCCGACGAGGCCGCTTCCGAGGCCTGCGGCGACCGGCGCCTGGTCGCACGCACCGTCGCGAACGCGGCGACGGCCAGAGCGCGCCTGGCCCAGCGGACCTCACCGGGCATCGCACTCGGCATGGCCGACGACCTGGACCATGCCGGGCCGGTGCCCCGCCGGGTGGCCGCGCTGCTGTCGGATCCGCCTCGGCGCCGGCTGAACCTGGTTCTCTGCACGGCTTCGCTGGTCGCGGGCACCGGATTCTGCGCCCTGGACGCCGTGAGCGACCTGGGCGAGCTCATCGTGCGGGCGAGAGGCTGATGGGTCTCGGGTTCCTGCTGGCGTCGGTGTTCCTGGCCTGCGCGGTCGAGGCGGTCGAGGCCCTGACGATCGTGCTGGCCGTGGGCACGACCCGGGGATGGCGGTCGACGCTGCAGGGCGTCGGAGCAGCCCTCGGCGTGCTCGCCGTGATCGTCGCGGCGCTCGGGCCCGCTCTCACGCTCATCCCGATCGACGCGTTGCGGCTGTTCGTCGGCGGACTGCTCCTGGTGTTCGGGCTGCAGTGGCTGCGTAAGGCGATCCTGCGCGCCTCGGGCTGGAAGGACCTGCACGACGAGGACGCCGTCTACGCCAGGGAGGCCGAATCGGCTCGTCTGGCGGAAGAAGGAAGCCGGATGAGACTCGTCGAGGACTGGTACGCCTTCACCCTCGCGTTCAAGGGCGTCCTCCTCGAAGGGCTCGAGGTGGCGTTCATCGTCGTGACGTTCGGCGCCAACCAGCACGACCTCCCTGCCGCTGTCCTCGGCGCGGTCCTCGCGGTCGGGGTGGTGGCCGTCGCGGGGATCCTGGTGCGGGCTCCCCTGGCCCGGGTTCCGGAGAACACGATGAAGTTCGCCGTCGGCGCGATGCTCACCACGTTCGGCGTCTTCTGGGGCGCGGAGGGAGCCGGGGCCCACTGGCCGGGTACCGACGCCGCACTGCCCCTCATCCTCCTGGTGATCATCGTGTTCTCGCTGCTTGCGGTGGGGTCCCTGCGACGGAGGCGGAAAAGTGCGCTCCTTCCTTAGGTTCTGGTACGACTTCGTCGTGGGCGACGATCCGGTCGTCGCCGGGGGAGTCGCCGCCGCGCTCGGCGGCACCGCACTCCTGTCCCATGCGGGCCTGCCGGCCTGGTGGCTGCTGCCGGTCGCCGTGCTCACGCTGCTCAGCGTCTCCCTGGCTCGGGCGGTCCGGAAATGAGTCCGCACCATGCTCCTCAGCCCCTGAACAGCAGCGCCGGGAACCGTTCAGGCGGCTGTCAGGAAGGCTCTGCCAACCTCGCCCACATGACCACGACACGAACGCACCAGGCGACCCGGAGACTGAACAAGGTCCCGGAGGTGACGGCCTTCTTCTGGATCATCAAGGTGCTCTGCACGACCGTCGGTGAGACCGCCGCCGACTACCTCAACGACACCGTCGGCCTCGGCCTGACCAAGACCGCGCTGCTGATGAGCGTCCTGCTCGCCGGCGCGCTGGCCTGGCAGTTCGCTCTCCGCTCCTACGTGCCGGCCGTGTACTGGGTGAGCGTGGTGCTGATCAGCGTGGTCGGCACGCTCATCACCGACGAGCTGACCGACGGACTCGGCGTGCCGCTGGAGGTCACCACCGGGGTCTTCGCCGTGGTCCTCGCCCTGACCTTCGCCCTCTGGTACGCCGCCGAACGGACCCTGTCGATCCACACCATCACCACGATCCGGCGTGAGATCTTCTACTGGGCCGCGGTCCTGTTCACCTTCGCCCTCGGCACAGCTGCGGGGGACCTGGCCGCAGAACGGCTCAAGCTGGGCTATCTGACCGCGGTACTGCTGTTCGCCGCCATGATCGCTGTGGTCGCAGCCGCCCACTACGTGCTGGGCCTCGGCCCGATCACCACCTTCTGGCTGGCCTACATCCTGACCCGGCCGCTCGGCGCCTCGATCGGCGACTACCTGTCGCAGCCGACCGGCGACGGCGGTCTCGGCCTCGGCACGACGGTCACCAGCGGGCTCTTCCTGGCCGCGATCCTCGCGCTGGTGATCTATCTGACCGCCTCCCGCCTCGACCGGACCTCGGTCGGGCAGGCCTGACACCGGCCGGCATGACAACTCATCGCGTGCTGGTCGTCGAGGACGACCACCAGCTCCGGGAAGCCCTCGCCCGCGGCCTGCGGGAGGAGGGCTTCACGGTGGCCACCGCCGCCGACGGCGCACAGGCGCTGCGGGCGGACCCCGCGGACGCTGTCGTCCTCGACATCGGACTCCCCGATTCCGATGGCCGTGACGTGTGCCAGGCCCTGCGGGCTCGCGGCACCGAGACCCCGGTCATCTTCCTGACCGCACGCGACGCCCTCGGCGACCGGCTGTCGGGATTCTCCGCGGGGGCCGACGACTATCTCGCCAAGCCCGTTCACGTGGCCGAGCTCGCCGCCCGGCTCCAGGCCGTCCTGCGCAGGTCCGGGAACCTGCCCAGGACGGAGGTGGCCGGCTTCGTCCTGGACCCGACCCGGCACGTCCTGCGGCACGCAGGCGGCCTGATCCCGCTGACACCCACGGAGTTCCGGCTGCTGGCCCGGCTGATGGCCGAACCCGGAGTGGTCGTGCGTCGCCACACACTGCTGTCGGCCGGCTGGCCAGCCGGGGCCCAGGTCGCGAACAACACACTCGACCAGTATCTCCTCCGCCTCCGAGCCAAGATCGCCGAACTGGGCGGGCCGAACGCCATCGTCACGGTCCGCGGTGTCGGCTACCGGTTCGCGTGAGGCGCCGCGAAGGGACGCTGCGGGGCCGGCTCGCGCTGCTCGCCCTGGTGAGCAGCGCGGCCTGGGTGCTCCTGCTCACCGTGCTGTTCAACGTTCTGCTCTCCGCACATTTGCGGGATCAGACCGACGGTGTCGTGCGGACCCGGGCCGAGGCCGCCGCCGCCACCCTGACCGTCCACCGGGACCGCACCATCACGATCACCGAACCCGCCGACGACGAGGCCCTCGACACCGGCGTCTGGATCTACCAGGGCGGCCGGGTCCTGGAACGCCCCAGCGCCTCCCGGCTGCACCAGCGGTACGCCGACGCCCTGGCCGGCGCCGCCGGTTCCGGCTTCACCAGCGATGCCGGCGCCCGCTGGTACACCCGGCCCGTCCGGTTCCACGGCGAGAGGGTCGGCACGATCGTCGCCGCGACGAGCCTGGATCCCTACCAGGCGATGACCGTGTCGGCACTCACCGGCTCGATCACCCTGGCGGTCCTGCTGCTGGCGGGCGGCTACCTGCTGACGCGTGCCGTGGTCGGCCGGGCGCTGCGGCCGGTGGCCCGGATGAGCCGGCTGGCCGCCGAGTGGAGCACCGACGACCTCGACCGCAGGTTCGGCGCCGGCAGGCGGCCGGCCGAGCTCAGCGCCCTGGCGACCCAACTCGATCTGCTACTCGACCGGATCTCGGTGGTGCTGCGGCACGAGCAGCGGTGGAGCGCGGAGCTCTCCCACGAACTGCGCACCCCCCTGTCGAAGATCGTCGCAGAGGCCGACTGGCTGGCCGGGCAGCCCCGAGATACCGCGGACCGGGATGCGAGCCTGGAGGCCATCCGGGCGGCGGCCGGGCAGATGCAGCAGATCACCGACACCCTCCTCGCCGAAGCCCGGGACCGTACCTCCCGCCTGCCCGGCCGCTGCGACCTGCGCGAACTCGCGGCAGCACTGTCCGAACATTGGGAGGGCACCGGACCCGCCCTGCGCATCGGCGTCGAAGGGGAACCGGTCGCCGGAGCGGCGACGGAGATCGTCGAACGCGTACTGGCTCCGCTGCTGGACAACGCCCGCCGCTACGCCGCCACCACGGTCACGCTGACCTGCGAGAACGGAGTCCGGATCACCCTCCACGACGACGGGCCCGGTGTGCCGGACGATGCCGTCGGACGGCTCTTCGAACCCGGATTCCGCGCCTACCCCGACGACGGCCATGCCGGCGCGGGCCTCGGCCTCGCCCTGGCACGAAGACTCGCCCGTTCCGCCGACGGCGACGTGATCTACACCGACGGGCGGTTCGTGGTCGAGCTTCCGCCAGGCTGAGGGCCCAACGTCCGGTTTCTCAGGTCCCCGGCAGATATGGGCAGCGGCCGTCCCGCATGGTGAGCAGACGGTCGGGGAGCAGGCTGCGAGACCAGGAATGAGACCCCGGTCACTTGCCTGGGCATCGGCATACCCTGAACCAGAAATCCATCTTCGCCGGACCTCGCCAACCGTGACCAGGCCGTAACAAACAGAAAGAGCCCCAACGCTTGCCGCGTTGGAGCTTGTTCCGAGCTCGCCACCGAAAAACTCTTACTTATTGTAGGAGCGTTTGCGATGGGAACGTACCGGGGCAGCCCGCCGACACCAGGGCATGGGCCGAGCAGGCAAGTTGCCATGCGCACGGATCCGACAGCCGCCCTGTGGCCACGACAAGCACAACCGCCCCGGCGATCACCCCTCCATGGCAGCTGTAGCAGTCGCACAACATCGCATCACTACTATGTAATGTAGGAGATAGTCGCGGAAGCAGCGATCCAGAATCCGCTGGACGAGCTGGAGTTCAGTCCGGCCAGCCGGCCGGTACGTCACGCGAAGGGGAAAAATCATGAAGCGAGCAGTCATTGTCGGCCTCGTTCTCGCCGGTACCACCGCGGTCGCCGGGTGCGGCGGAGACGACATGAAGGGCATGGACCACGGCTCGTCAGCGTCCTCGCCCTCATCCCCGAACGCGCAGAGCGCTTCGCACAACGACCAGGACGTGATGTTCGCTCAGCAGATGATCCCGCATCACCGGCAGGCCGTCGAGATGGCGAGGCTGGCCTCGTCCCGCACCGAGAATCCCGAGGTCAAGACGCTTGCCACGCAGATCGAGGGTGCCCAGGACCCGGAGATCACCGCGATGACCGGGTGGCTGAAGGAGTGGGGCGCGGCCCTGCCCGAGGACGGCATGCCCGGCATGGACCACGGCGGCGCGGGCATGCCCGGGATGATGACCGACGCGGACATGATGTCGTTGACGAAGGCGTCGGGGGCCGGCTTCGACCGGATGTTCCTCACCATGATGATCAAGCATCACGAGGGTGCGATCGCGATGGCCAAGGAGGAGCAGAGCAAGGGCTCCTCGGCGCCGGCCGAGACCCTCGCCGGGTCGATCATCACGGGACAGACGGCGGAGATCTCCACCATGCGCGGACTCCTGAGGTAGGCCGACCCTGGACATTCAGCGGCTTGGCCCACTGCCGGGCCAGCTACTATCCCTG
>JBDSTJ010000715.1:0-16396 GCA_039928335.1 Streptosporangiaceae bacterium
CCCGCCCTGGCTGGAGGATCTTCGGACGACTACCTCAGTGTGTTCCACGGCCCTCACTGTAATGCGCCGGCGGCTTCGCGGGCGTCCAGCAGCTCGTCCCCGTGCTCCTCCGACCAGGCACAGGCCACGGCGATCGGCACGAGCAGACACCTGCCCAGCGGCGACGACCACCGGAGAGGCACACCCTGAGTACCACAAGGCCCCGCTCCCGGAGTCCGGGGGCGGGGCCTTGTCCAGCCGTGGCCTACTTGAGCAGTTCGGTGCGCAGGTAGGCGAGGCTGCGGCTGATCAGCCGCGACACGTGCATCTGGGAGATCCCGAGCTGACCGGCGATCTCGCTCTGGGTCTGGTTGCCCCAGAAGCGCAGCAGCAGGATGTGCCGGTCGCGCTCGGGGAGCTTGCCGAGCAGCGGCTGCAGCGACTCGCGGTCGACGACACCCGCCAGTGCGTTGTCGTCGACGCCGAGCAGGTCGCCGAGGGTGGCGGGGTTCTCGCCGTCGGAGATGGGAGTGTCGAGCGAGGCGGGACGGTAGGCGTCGTTCGCGCCGATGACCTCGATGCACTCCTCCTCGCTGATCTCCATGATCGCGGCGAGCTCGGCGACGGTGGCCGAGCGGCGGTGCTTGACGGTGAACTCGCGGTTGACCTCCCGCATGGCCAGGTGCAGCTCCTGGAAGCGGCGCGGGACCCGGACGGTCCAGGTGCGGTCGCGGAAGTGGCGCTTGACCTCACCGGTCACGACGGGAGCGGCGTAGGCCAGGAAACGGTCGCCGACCTCGGGGTCGAACCGGTTGATCGCCTTGACGAGGCCGAGCATGGCGGCCTGCTCGATGTCCTCGATCGGCTCGCCGCGGCCGGCGTAGCGGCGGGCGACGCTGCGGGCGTATCCGGAGAACATGGTGACCAGCTCGGCGCGGAGGCGCTCGCGGCGGAGGGAGTCCTCGGGAAGGGCGGCGATCTCGGCGAGCATGGCCTCGGCAAGGCCCTCATCAGTCGAGATGCCGGTCGAGATGCTGGTGCTGATGGCGGTACGAGAAACAAGAAGCTGCTGAGCCATGACAAGGGTCCCCTCGGAAATGAGGATTTTTCGGCGACAAGGCCGCACGAATCTCAGGGCAGCTTCTTTACCCTGGGACCAGGATGCACCTAGATTCCGTTGAGCGCAACCCATGCCCCCCGAGAAAGTGATGTGGATTCCATGGACCGTTCGCAGGCCGACTCCTATCTGAGCCGCATCGGCGGGCCCGACCCCCGGTCCCTCGCCGATCTGCAGTGGGCCCACCAGCGGACCGTGCCGTTCGAGAACCTCAGCATCCATCTCGGGGAGCAGATCGTCCTGGACCCGAAACTCCTGTTCGACAAGATCATGCGCGGCCGTGGCGGCTTCTGTTACGAGCTCAACAGCACCTTCGGCGCACTGCTCACCGCGCTCGGGTACCAGGTCGACCTGCTGGCGGCGCGGGTTTTCGGCGAGGACGGCACCCCCGGGGCGCCGTTCGAGCACCTGGTCCTGCGGGTCGACGGGGTGTGGCTGGTCGACGTCGGCTTCGGCCGGTTCAGCCGCTCCCCGCTGCGCCTGGACGACGAGACCGACCAGGCCGACGCCGACGGCCTCTACCGGGTGACCGCCGACCTCGTGGTCCACCAGGACGGCACACCCCAGTACCGGTACGACCCGAAGCCGTATGAGCTGCGCGACTTCGTCCCCACCTGCTGGTACCAGGCGACGTCGCCCGCCTCGCCCTTCACCAGGTCGCTGACCTGCAGTCTCCCGTGGGAGGGCGGGCGGATCACCCTCAGTGGCGACCGGCTGATCACAACCCGGGACGGCACCCGCGAAGAGATCGTCCTCGCCGGCGACCAGGACATCCTCAGGACCTATCGGGACGTGTTCGGAATCACCCTCCCCCGGGTCCCGGCCCTGCGCGGCTAGCTCACCGACAGCCTTGGAGGCGCTGTTCTTTCCCATAGCCCGGCCCTCCCATTAACAGCGCCTTCTTGATCCTCCGTAGTGGTGTCATTACTTTCAGTGACAATCCAAGGAGGTGGAACACCCATGAAGGCGCTGTTGCTGACGGTCGGTCACCAGGTCTCGGGCCGGGGCGCTCTCTCCCGCGACTCTCGCTCAGGCCCTCGACGAGGTCCTCAACGACGAAGAGATTCGCTACCGCGCCGTGGCCCTGCTCGAAGAAACCCTCAAGCCGAAACGGTACTCCGATGATGCTTCCGCTGCCCACCGGGATCGAGCGGCACACTCTCCGCCTGAGCCGCCGCTCCGTGAAAACGAACCATCCGCCCGCCGAGAACCCCACGGCCACGGTCGTGCTGAACCCCGGCTACATCGGTTCCAAGGAGGACTACCGGTTCCTGATGCCACTGCTGACGGCCGAGGGCTACGACAGCTGAGCCCTCGACGAAACACCTCGACCTGCTCGACCTGCTCGACCTGCTCGACCTGCTCGACCTCGAGGCTGGTCTGGCTGGTCTGGCTGGTCTGGCCGGCGGGGGGAGCGCCTGGAGGCTCCCCTGGCCTGAGACGGGCGTGTCAGAGCGCGTCGAGGAGGTCGGCCAGGGCTGCGGGGACGGCGTCGGGGTACCAGCCTGGAGCGGGGGTGTCGTCGGCTCCCGCCTCGTGTTCCCAGTCGGTCATCTCCTGGTCGGCGAACGGCCAGGCGGGCAGCGCGGTGCGGAGGCGGCACTCGCGGGAGATCCGGGCGATGGCCTGGGTCTCGGGGTGTTCGTCGGCTCGGGCCAGCGCGAACGCCAGGTAGGCGACGCGGGTTCCGGTCAGGGAGTCATGCTGGTCGACGCAGCGCAGCAGCGCCCTGCGGGTCTGTGACCAGGCCTCGGTGGTGTCGCCGGACAGCCGGGCCACGTGCGCGTGGGCCTCGTGGAAGTCCGGGAGGACCGCCAGCGAGCCGGACCCACGGACGATCTCCTCGCCGGAGTGCAGTGCGACCGAAGCGCCGGTCAGGTCGCCGGTGACCATCAGGGCCCAGCCCCGGGCCAGCAGGGCCTGCGCGCCGACCAGGCCGCCGCGGTCAAGGAGTTCCTCGGCGCGGGCCAGGCACTCGGCGGGTTGACCGGCCCGCAGGAACACCAGCGCGCCGTGTTCGGGATGTTCGACCCGGTCGGCCCTCTCCCCTTCGAGTACCAGCGCGACGGCCTCGTCGGTCCGGCCCAGCCACGCAGCGGCCAGTCCCAGGAACGGCAGGGTCCCGACGTCGCCGGCCGCTCTCGCGTCGGCGGCCGTGCTCGCGATGAGCGCCTCGACGCTGGGGTGGACGTCGCCGAGGTCCAGGGCCAGCAGGTACCGCCTCGCCTCGATCCGGCCGGGCCCGAGGTCGAACAGCTTGACCGCGCGTTCCAGGTGCGGGCGGGCCTTGCGCGGCCGGCCCATCCGCATGTGCAGCCGCCCGGCCCGCAGGTTGAGCGCCGCGCGCAGCTGGGCGGGCAGCCCGGCGGGGTGGTCGAGCGCCCGCAGCGTCCAGGTGAGCACCGGGCGCGCGCCGGCGTCGCCGTCGGTGAACACCCGCCAGACCGCGGCGATCAGTTCGGCTCCGGCCTGCACCGTCACCGGGCCGGCGTCGGGGCGCAGCGCCCACGACAGGGCCGCGAGGGCGTCATCCCCGCTGAGACCGCGACCCTCGACCCCGGCGAGCAGGCAGTGGGCGAGCAGCCGGTCGCGCATCGTCTCGGGGTCGTCGGCCAGCGCGGCGCACAGGTCGCGCAGTCCCGGCCGGAGACTGCCGTCCGGGCCGATCAGCCTGCCGTCCCTGAGCCGGGTGAGCAGGGCGGGGATCTCCTCGGGGACGAGCGGCGGGTGCCCGCACACGTCGATGACGGATTCGGGAGTGGTCGCGCCGGGGAAGGCCGTCATCCGGCACAGCAGCAGCCGTTCCCGGGCGGGCAGCAGGTCGAGCGCCCAGTCGAGGGTCGGCCACGGCACGCCGAACGCCTCGTGCAGGTCCCGTCTTCGCACGAGGTGGTCGCGGAGCCGCTCGGCGGGCATGGCCCGCAGCTGGGCGATGGCCAGTTCGATCGCGAGCGGGAGTCCGCCGAGGGCATCGACCAGCTGGGCCATGACGGGCGACTCGACCACGCCGGTGCGGCCGCGCAGCAGCCCGGCCGAGGGCTCGGTGAGCGGCACCTGCCGTACCTGGTCACCGGTCAGGCCGAGTGGCTTCCGTGAAGTGACGAGCACGTGGGCCTCCCGAGCCTCTCGAACGACATCCAGTACGACCTGACGCGCCCCGGCCACCAGATGTTCGGTGTTGTCGAGGACGAGCAGGAGGCGTTGCTCCCGCACTGCCCGCAGAACGGCCGGCAATGCGCCGTCCCGGTCACGTTCCACCTCGAGAGCGATCCGGACCGTCTCGGCCGCGACCTCGAGGCCGGCGTCGGCCGGCAGCGGGCCGAACGACGCCACGGCCACCCCGTCGGGATAGGCCGGGCTGTGCCGGGCGGCCCGCACACGGGCGAGCGCGGCCCTGCCGACGCCGCCGGGGCCCGCCAGGGTCACCGAACCGGTCACGGGCACGATCTCGGTGACCCCGCGGAGGCCGGTCTCGCGGCCGGGCAGCGGCCGGGCCAGGACCTGCCGCTGTCGGCCGAACCGCACAGGTGCGGCGCCCCGCCAGGCCTGGAGCGTGCCCGGCATGCTGAACCGCTGGTCGGTGTCCGACTCACTCATGTCCATGTCATCCGGGCTTCTTCCTGGGGTCTCACAGCCAGAGGTGTTCGGGCACGGGAGCTGTCGGCACCGCTCCCGCGGGAGCTCTGACGGTCGAACGTCCGCAGATGCTGAAATCACGGGCAGGCTGGGTTCACGGGCAGGCTGGGTTCACGGGCAGGGGTTCACGGGCAGGGTGCGCGCCACGCCCCCAGCTTGAGACGTTTGCGCATCGAGCTGAACCCGTCGATTCCGCAGGCGAGCCGGTCGTACTCCACATGGAACACTGCCTTGCCCGCCCGCACGAACGGTTTCAGGAGTCCGCATTCAGAAAACCTCGCACATTCTTCGTTGACGGCGAAGTCGAACAGGGAAACCAGCTCGGGGATCTGCTCCAGATCGTTCTTCAACCCCACCGACATCCCCCGGTGGTGGACGAGCGCTGCGATCATCCGGTTGTAGGCGAGCTGGTCCGCGGCCGTCAGCGGGAACCCGGTCTTGTTCGTGTAGGCGTCGAGCAGGTCCGGCTCGACCGCGTCGAACCCACGGTCGCGGCACAGGTCGAACCGCTTCGCCATGATCGGCTTCAGCACGTCGAGCCGCCGTACGTCCAGCCAGCGCTCGCCGGCCCAGCCGTTCGGCCTGCCCAGTACCTCCGCGGGGAAGCTCTGGTAGTCGGGCCTGAATTCCTCGGCCGATCCCGCGGAGATGTAACAGATCACCCGCCGGCCCTGGTCATGCAGCCTCCTGACGACCTGTGGGCCGTTCTCGAAGCCGTCGATGTCATAGACCGGCACGTCCACCCCGAGGTCGACCGGCACGTTGAGTTGCCACTGCCAGGCGACCCCCTGCGCGGGCACCCAGCGGGCCGCCACGGCCGGCCGGGGAGCCGGCCGGGGCGGCCGCTTCTGCTGGCTGTCGCGCACCCCGCACCCGCAGAAGAGGAGGATCAGGACGAGCAGGATCCGGATCACAGGGCGACGAGCTTGGGGAAGTAGGACGGCAGTTCGTCGTAGGGGTTGACGCCCGACCGGTCGGTGACGAAGACGACCCCGGTGTTGCGCTGCCCGGCCAGGGCCAGCACCGAGTCGAGGTCGCCGGCGGACACCCCGTAGACCAGGGCGCAGAACCGTTTCCCCGGTCCCTGCAACGTCCAGGCCGGCGGTTGGGCCGCGGTGTAGGCCGACAGCGGACCCTCGAACGTGACGAGCAGATCGGCGAGGGTGTCGTAGGCGGCGTCGGGATAGGTGCCGTGGTTGAACACCACGAACTCCGCGCCCCTGCCGCGCACCAGCTCGGTGACCTGCTGCATGTAGGGCAGCCCGGCCGGGCCGGCCGGCACCTGGTCGAAGAAGACGTCGGCCACCCCGTACCACTGCCGGTACCGCCGGGCCTCGAGGTCGATCACCTCGGCGGGACGGCTGCCGTAGCCCACGTCGACATAGCCGGTGACCGTGCCGCCCAGATCCTCGATCCTGCGCACCGCCCCCGCGAACAGCGGGTCGGGCACGAGCCCCGGCCCGGAGGCGATGTTGAGCACCACGGCGTACAGCCTGGGATCGGCGAGCTGGTCCCAGGCCCCGGGGTAGAACTCCGGCGAGAAGTAGGCGGGAACGACGGCCGCGTCCGGCCGGACCGACACCGGCACACCACCCGGCACACCACCCGGCACGACCAGCGCAGCCGACAGTGCCTGGATCATCTTCCGCCTGTTCAGCACGTATCCTCCAGGAGGTCCTTGAGTGACGCGGACAGCCCGAGGACGGGCCGCCAGCCGAGCGCGCGGTCGATGGCGGAGATGTCGGCCTGCTGCCAGGGCACACCGCCCGACCGCTCCGATCCGCCGTCCTCCTCGAGGAGTTCGGCGCCGGGCACCAGCCCCACCAGCTCATCGACCAGGTCCCGGGTCAGGGTGGCCCGGCCGCTGCCCACGTTGAGCACTCCCCCGGTGGCCGAGGCCGCCGCGGCGAGCACGGCCTCGGCCACGTCCCGGGAGTCCACGAAGTCCCGGACCGCTCCCAGGGCCCCGACCCGGATCACGCGCCGCTCCGGCGGGCCGGCCCCGGCGGGCGCCAGCTGCGCCCTGATCCGGCCCAGCAGTGACGACGGCGGGGAGCCGGGGCCGATCGGGTTGAACACCCGGAGCACCACCGTGTCCGGCCGGCCGAGGACCAGCGAGGTCCCGGCCAGCTTGGTCACCCCGTAGGCCCCGACCGGGTGGGGCTCGGCGTCCTCGGTGACCGGGACACCGGACGGGACCACCCCGTACTCGGCGGCGGACCCCAGGTGGACGAGTCGGCAGGGGTGGGCGCGCACCGCCGCCAGGAGTTCGGCTACGGCCAGCACGTTGCCCTCGACCAGGGTGGCCGGGGAGCCCGCCACCGCGCCCGCGCAGTTGAGCACGGCCGACGGGCCGACCGCGCGCAGTGTCGCGGCGAGCTCGCCCGGCCGCACCCGCAGGTCGGCCGCGCCCTCCCGGCGGGAGGCGGTGACCACCTCCACCGGACCCGACCGGGCCCGGGCGGTCACCTGCCGCCCGAGAAACCCGGTCGCACCCAGGACCAGCAGTGGCCTCAATCCACACCTCCGGAGGGCAGGAGCATCGGTCGGAGCGCCTCGAACTCGGCGTTGGCCCGGTCATAGTCGTCGGGCCGGCCGATGTCCAGCCAGTAGCCCTCAAAGGCATAGTCCATCGGCCACGTACCTGCCTTGAGCAGGTCCAGGACGAGTTCGTCGAACCCGAGCGTCTGCCCCGGCGCATACCGTTCCAGGCAGGAGCGGCTGAGGCCGTAGACGCCCATGCTGACCCGGTAGTCGATCGTGGGCTTCTCGGTGAACTCCACCACCCGGCCCTCGGAGCTGGTCAGCACCCCGAAGTCGATGTTGACCTCGCGCCGGTAGGTCGCGACGCTCAACGGCGCGGCCGAGGCCCGGTGCGAGGCGAGCAGGTCGGAGAACTGCAGGTCGGTGAGGATGTCGCCGTTCATCACCAGGAAGTCCTGCGGCAGGTCCGCCAGCGCCAGCAGCGGGCCGATCGTGCCCAGCGGCGACTCCTCGGTCGCGTAGGTGATCTCCATGCCCCAGCGGCTGCCGTCACCGGCATAGGAGCGGATCAGGTGGCCGAGGTGGCCGATGGCGAGGGTCACCGAGGTGAAGCCCTGCCGGGACAGCTGGTGCAGGACGATCTCGAGGATCGAGTACTGGTCGCCGATCGGCACCAGCGGCTTGGGCAGGGTCGTGGTGTACGGCCGCAGCCGCACGCCCTTGCCACCCGCGAGGATCACCGCGTGCATGATGGTCTCCTCTCCCTCAGACGGCATAGACGCCGGGCCGGTAACGGTCGAGGTTGCCGGTCAGCCACGAGATCGTCTGCTGCAGGCCGTCCTCCAGGGTGTGGGCGGGCAGCCAGCCGGTCGCCTCGCGGAACCTGGTGCTGTCGCACACCAGGCGCATCACCTCGGACTTGTGCGGCCGGTGCCTGGCCTGCTCGGGCACGAACGCCACGTCCCGGCCCATCAGGCCCGCGATGGTCTCGGCGAGCACACCCATCGAGATCTCGCCGCCGACGCCGGCGTTGAACACCTCCCCCGCGATCCCCTCGGTGGTGCCGGCCAGGTGGAAGGCCGCGGCGGTGTCCTTCACGAACGTGAAGTCACGGGTCGGGTCGAGCGAGCCGACCTTGACCTCCGCCGTGCCCGACGCGACCTGGGAGATGATCGTCGGGATGAACGCGCGGGCCGACTGGCGCGGGCCGAAGGTGTTGAACGGCCGCAGCGTCACCACCGGCACGCCGAAGCTGGCGTGGTAGCTCTCGGCCAGTTTGTCCCCGCCGAGCTTGGACGCCGCGTACGGCGACTGGGCCTGGAGCGGGTGCGACTCGGAGATCGGCACGGTGCGGGCCGTGCCGTAGGTCTCGCTGGTCGAGGTGTGCACCATCCGCGGGGTGCCCAGGCTGCGGACGGCCTCCAGCACGTTGAGGGTGCCGACGACGTTGGTCTCCACGTAGGAGTGCGGGGCCCGGTAGGAGTACGGGATCGCGATCAGGGCCGCGAGGTGGTACACCGTCTCGGCCTCCAGCACGAGGGCGTGGACCGAGCCGGGGTCCCGCACGTCGCCGAGGACGACCTCGACGTTCGCCATGACCTCGGCCGGCAGGGTGTCGAGCCAGCCCCAGTTGCCGAAGGAGTTGTACTGGGCCATCGCGCGCACGCGATACCCCTGCTCGACGAGATGCTCGACGAGATGGGAGCCGATGAAGCCCTCGGCTCCGGTGACCGCGACAAGGTCGTTGTCCATCAGTGGCCTTCCAGAAGGTGGTGGGAGGGATTACTGGTGTGTGGTGGCGCGCCCGAGGACGGCCACGGCGAAGCAGAACAGGACCGTGAACAGGACCACGGCTCCGCTCAGTTGGACCACGCTCGGGTCGGGCGAGATCGTGATCATCACGCCGACCTCGGCGGCCAGCGCGGTCGAGCAGCACAGGAGCGAGGCCCTCGTGCGCCCGCAGGACTGCAGCGTCAGCGCCAGCAGCAGCGCCCCGCCGAGCAGCAGGTAGCCGCAGAACACCTGGACCGCGCCCTCGATGGGCAGGGCCCGCGGCTCGGTGAGAGTGATCGCCACGCCCAGCAGCACGGCCAGCAGCGCCAGGTACCTGCCGACCAGGTCCACCAGGGCGAGCCGGACGTCGAACACGAACTCCCGCAGGGCGAAGCTGACCTGCAGCAGGTCGTGTCCCCGCGACCGGAATGCGAACAGGACCCACTCGGCGATGCCCATCGACACCGAGAGGGCGACCATGGCCGCGCTGGTCGCGTCGGGCGGCGCTCCGTAGCCGCCATAGGCGCACACGATCGTGAACGTGAGCAGTGCGCCCGCGAGCAGGCCGAACAGGGCGTACGGGCCGGCCGCACGCAGCGCGATCCAGGACACCCCGCCGGTGCTCATCGGCATGCCGTCGCGTTCGTCCTTGGACACGCAGGTGCGGTCGAGCGCGAGCAGCAGCACGGCGAGCCCGGTGACCGCCCAGCCGACGATCACCACCTCGCCGGGCAGCCCGGTGAAGGTGACCACGACCCCGGGCAGCAGGGCGACGAGCATCCCCACCTCGGCGCCCCCGACCAGGGTCGCCGACGCGGTCATCAGGTAGAGGCTCTGCGCGCAGGCGACCGCGACCACCGCGGTCCCCGAGTCGAGCAGCAGCCCGATGACGATGCTCTGCACCATGGTCAGCGGCACCCCGTACAGGACGCCCAGCCGCAGCACCCGCCGGGTCCCGGCCGGGGACGGCCGGGAGTAGGCGAGCGCGGCGACACCCTGGCTGACCGGCCAGCAGAGCACCAGCGACAGGGTGAGGACCAGGCCGGCCGACCGCTGGCCGAGCAGCGGGGCGGCCGCCACATAGCCCGCGCCCGGCATGCCGAACAGCAGGCCGCGCAGCAGGTAGTTGACGTTGCGGACCCAGGTCCTACCGGTGCCCGCCCACGGGTTGGGAGCGGGCTTGGGCCGGGCCGGGCGGCGGACCGTCCCGGCATAGAGGAACGCGGCGAGCTTGAACACGTCGTCGTGCCCGTATTCTTTGGCGATCCGGTCGCCGATGCCCTCGGCCTCCAGGCCCGCCGTCACCTCCAGCACGTCGACCGCGCCGGTCAGGAGGTCGATCATCTTTTCCGACAGTTCCCCCACGTCCCGGGACCTGGCCCTGGGCGCGAGGTGCAGCAAGGTTTCCGTCATACCGTCCCCGAAAGTTCCCGATAGATCTCCCGGAACGAGCCCACCGCCTGGTCGACGGTGAAGAACTCCAGGGCCTTGCGCCGCGCCACCGTGCCCATGTGGTGGCGCAGATTCGGATCACGCAGCAGGATCAGCGCCGCCTCGGCCATCGCCTCGGGGTCCCGCGGCGGCACCACCAGCCCGCAGTCGCCCTCGTCCGGCGAGTTGGGATTGGCGGCGACCGCTTCGGAGACCCCGCCGACCTCGGTCGCGACGGAGGGTCGGCCGCAGGCCATCGCCTCGATCAGGGTGTAGGGAAAGCCCTCGGAGATGCTGGAGAGCATCACCACGGTGCCCGCCACATAGGCGTCCCTGATCTCTTCGACCCTGCCCTCGAACACCACGTGCTCAGCCACCCCGAGTTCCTGGGCGAGGGCCTCGCACTTCGTCCGGTACTCCTTGTCGCCGCCGCCGAACAGGCGCAGGCACACCTCGGGCATCTCCCGGTTGACCAGCGCGAACGCCCTGATCAGGGTCTCCAGGTCCTTGATCGGGTCGACGCGGCCGGCCCAGCTCAGGGTGAGCCGTTCCGGTTCCGGGCCGGCCACCGGGAACTCCGCCGGATCCACCCCGTTGTACACGGTCCTGATCAGGCCGGCGGCGGCCCCGCACCGCACCTCCCAGCGCTGGTTGTACCGGTTGCCCGGGGTCACCAGATCAGCCGCCTGGTAGCCGGCCGCGCACAGCAGCCGCAGGAAACCGAGGATGAGCGCCTTCACCGGCCAGGTGTAGCCCTTGCCGTAGGACAGGTAGCGCTCACGCAGATAGATGCCGTGCTCGGTCAGGCAGAACGGGGTGCCGTGCTCCCACTTGGCGGCCAGGGCCGGCAGCACGGTCACGCCGTTGGACACGGCGTGGGTGAGATCTGCCTTCCCGACCGGGCGGGACAGCGGCCGGAACGCGTGCTCCAGCAGGGCGATCGCGGTGAGTGCGTCGTACACGGTGGGGTGGACGCCCTCCGGGAGCATCCGTCCCGCCCAGGCCGCCAGCAGCCACTCGACCGGGCCCTCGCCCGACATCGCCGCGCTCAGGCTGTGCCCACGGCCGAAGTCGTACAGGTCGCGCAGAACCCTCGGGAACAGCTCCTCGGCGTCCGGGGAACCATTCAGGATCAGGTCCAGCAGCGTCCTGAACATGCGCTCGAACCGCCGGGCGGCCCGGCCGGACGGAGGACCGCCGGGAGGACGCGCGCCCCACAGCGGGACTGTCTCGGTCCTGACGTGTCCGGGCAGCTCCCAGGCGAGCGGCTCCGCACCGGTGCCGGTGAGCGCCACGACCTGGAAGTCGTGTTCGGGCATGCCCCGCACGAGCTGGTCGCACCAGACGCTGACTCCGCCGTAGGCGTGCGGGTAGGTGCCCTCGGTGACCAGGGTGATGTTCATACCGTGGTCGCCGCCACGGCCAGGGTGGTCGTGCCGGCCTTCCAACCGGACTGCTCACCGGCATAGGACTGGCCGAACGGCGTGCCGAGGCCGAGCAGGTCGCCGAGCAGCCCGCTGACGTCCTTGGTGCCGGTCGGGACGGTGATCGGCACAGCCGCGCCGGCCGCGCCGCTGATCACGACCTTGCCGTCCTGCTGGTAGGCGGTGGCGGTGTTCTGGACGGCCTGCCACGCGGCCTGCTTCCTGAGCATCGAGCCGTTGTCCTTGAGCCGGTCGTTGACCAGGGGGGAGTTGTCGGCGAACGTCGCCCGGTAGTCACCGAGGATCCGGTCGAGGAGCGGGTAGAGGATCCGGCCCTCGGTGATGTTCGCCTGGTGCACGTAGTGCGGCCGGGGGTCGTTCTTGAGGATGTGGAACATGTCGATCCGGGCGTCGCTCGGGACGATGTGGTCCTGGTAGCCCGTGGCCGGGTCGAGCGGAGTGATGCAGGTGGTGGTGGCCGGGTTGTCCTCGCAGATCCCGCTGCCGCCGTTGGCCCTGCTGGTGTAGATCCAGTTGTACTCGTCGACCATCTCGGCGGCGGTGCCGGTGTTGAAGTAGTTGGCCATCGGGTAGCGCGGCACGGTCAGCGCGTTGCCGATCGCGCGCTGGTCGAAGTCGCGGGAGGCGTCGCTGCCCAGGAACCCGACGCTGGTCTCGTTGGCCGCCGGCGCCAGGTTCGGGTTGTCCTGCGGCTGCTGCGGCAGGATCTTCAGGCCCGAGTGCTCACCGGTGACGAGTTCGTCGTTCTGCAGGCTGAAGCCCTTGAGCAGGCCCCAGGTCCGGTTGTCGGTGATCTGCGACTTGATGGCGGCCTTGGTGGTCCAGAGCGTGTTGCCGCCGCCGTCCTTCTGGCACACCCACGGGATGACCGTCACGTCCTGCAGGCAGCCCAGGTAGGGGTGCTCGAAGGTGTGGTTGCCCCAGCGGAACTTGGCCCTGTCGGCCTGGAACTTGGGCAGCAGCGGGTCGGAGCCGTTCTCGGCGACCTCCTCGTCACTGCCGCCGCCGTTGAAGTACAGGTCGAAGGTGAAGCCCTGCTGGGTCTGCCAGGCCACGGCGCGGTCCACGTCGGCCGGCACCATCCGGATGTCCCGGGTGGTCACGTTCGGGTCGGTGCAGCCCTCGCCGGGCGTGCAGTTGGCCTCGGTGCTCCAGCGGGCGTCGCCGAGGAACACGTCGTCGATGTTGACGCTGAAGTACGGCCGGTTGTAGCCCAGGTGCACGCCTTTGGTCAGCCAGGTGATGATGCCCTGGCCGACGGTGCGGAACTGCGTCTGGTTGCTGTTGGCTGAGAAGGTCAGCACCATCTCGCTGCGGTTGTCGTGGGTGAAGACGCCCGCCAGGGCGTTGCCGCCCTGGGTGAGGTAGGGCTCGAAGTGCGTGCCGGCCGCGTCGGGCAGCGGAGTGGACCGGAAGCCGTAGGTCTCCGGGACCGTGGGCGAGATGTCCTCGAACTTCACCGGGCCCCTGAGGTAGCGGAAGGCCCCCGCCTTCGCCGAGGCGGTCAGGTCGGCGGTGCTGCCGTCGATCTCACCCGCGTAGGTGGGGTAGTTCAGCCCGACGTCGGGCGTGGGGTACACGTAGGAGTCGAGCTGCCGGATTCCGAACTGCTTCTCGAAATTGACCAGCGCAGTCATTTCGGCGGCGTTCGAGAAGGGATTGGCATTCGGCAGCACGACCGCCTGGTATTTGGCGCGGGTGGTGCCGTCGGCCAGGAACGCGGCGTTGATCACGGGCCGGCCTGAGTCGTGGAGATCGACGGTCCGGTACGGCACACCCTGCGTCTTGAGCTGCTCGAGCACGGCTTCGACGTTGGGATCGCCGTTGGTGACGACGAGGACCTTGAGGTCGGTACGCGGGCCGGCCGCCTGCGCCGCCTGCGGCAGGGCTACCAGCCCGGCAGCGAGGCTCACGACGGCCAGGCCCCGAAGAATCGGACCTTTCAACTTGTGTCTCCCAGCTGCGGATGCTTCCGGTTCTACGGCTCTTGCCGCACCCGAAGAAGCGTCGTTCATTGAACCGTCAACAGGGAGCGAAATGCGGACCCAACTTGCAAATGGGTCGGTCCTAGGACCGTGACGGAAAATTACCGAATAGTCGGGCGTTCTATCGGAATTCGTTGAGGTCACGCCATCGGGCCACGGCATGGTCGCGGTTGTCTGCTTTGAGACGCCGATAGATCTGGTGTACGTGATTCTTAACGGTCTTCTCCGATATGAAGAGGTATGCCGCTATTCTCCGATTACTGCACCCCTGGGAGATAAGTTCCATAATCTCCGCCTCCCGGGGCGTGAGCTCGTTCGCGTTCCTGCCCTGCCGGCCGCTGTGCAGCCAGGCCACGACCGCGGTCATGACCGGCGGCGACAGGAACGAACCGCCGCGCGCGACCGCCTCGACCGCGGCGCCGAGTTCCGGGCGGTCGAAATGGCCGTACACCAGGCAGCCGTGCGCACCTGCGGCGAGCGCCCGGACCAGGACGGCCGGATTGTCGATCGCGGTGAGCACCACCACCCGGGTCAGGCCTGCGTCCAGCCGCTCCAGTTCCCGGACGGCCATGGCCTCGGCCATGCCCAACAGGACGACGTCCGGTGCGTGCGCCTCGATTCCGGCCACCAACCCGGTCTCGGCGGCCTCGATCAGCCGCACTCTCGGCGTCCCTTCCAGCAACTGGTTGATCCCCAGCCTCAGGATCGGGTTCTGTTCGACGACCAGCACGCGTGTCATGAAGAGTGAGGCCCCTCTCGCCGCCGAAAGCTTGACCCAATGTTGCCACTGGGCCACCCATAGTGGCCCAGTGCAGGTCGGGAAGCATGTCGATTCCGCCTTTTACTGACAGTCAGGACAAGGTCGGACCTCTGGCCACCTCGCACTGATGCTCATATATGCTCATATCAGCCGCGAAGTACGCACAAGCAAGCAAGCCCCGGGAGGACCACGTGACGCACGTAGCCGAAGAGATCGCCAGCCAGCCGGCCTGCTGGGAACAGGCCGTCACCGTGGCCGCCACCGCCGAGGGACTGCCCCGGGTCGGCGAGCGGGTCGCGGTCATCGGCTGCGGCACCTCGCTGTTCATCGCCCAGGCCTACGCCGCGCTCCGCGAGTCCGCCGGCCAGGGCGAGACCGATGCGTTCCCCGCCTCGGAGTTCCCGCTGCACCGCGCCTACGACCGGGTCGTGGCGATCTGCCGGTCCGGCACCACGACCGAGGTGCTCACCGCGCTGCGCGCGACCCCGCTGCCGACCGTCGCCGTCATCGGCGATCCGGACACCCCCATCGTCGACGCCGCCGACCAGGTCGTGGTCCTCGACTTCGCCGACGAGAGGTCGGTCGTGCAGACCCGGTTCGCGACCACCGCGCTGACCCTGCTCCGGGCCGCCCTCGGCCCGGTGCCCGGCGACCTGGTCGGCCAGGCGGCCGAGGCCGTCACCGCTCCCCTGCCCGCGGGCGCCGCGCGGCGCACCCAGTTCACCTTTCTCGGCGCGGGCTGGACCACCGGGCTCGCGCACGAGGCCGCGCTCAAGGTCCGAGAGGCCTCAGGGTCGTGGACGGAGTCCTATCCGGCGATGGAATACCGGCACGGGCCGATCAGCGTGACCGACGGGAACAGCGTCGTGTGGTTCTTCGGCACCCCGCCCGAGGGCCTGGTCGCCGACGTCGAGGCGACCGGTGCGATCGTGTCGGTGTCGGAGCTCGACCCGGTCGCCGACCTGATCCGGGCGCAGCGCCTGGCCGTCGAGGTGGCGCAGAACCGGGGCCTCGACCCCGACCGGCCGCGCCACCTCACCCGCTCGATCGTGCTCGACTGATGATCCTCGCCAACGCGCGCATCGTCACCCCGGCCGGGGTGCTGTCGCCCGGCTGGCTCCAGTTCACCGCGGGGCGGATCGACGCCCTCGGCGAGGGGACCCCGCCCCGGGGAGCGTCCCGGGACCTGCGGGGTTCCTGGGTACTGCCCGGGTTCATCGACCTGCACGTGCACGGGGGCGGCGGGCATGCGGTGACGGCCTCGGCGCAGGCGACCCGCGGGGCCGTGCAGTTCCACCGCGGGCACGGCACGACCCGCACCCTCGTGAGCCTGGTGGCGGCCCCGTTGGAACAGCTGGCCGCCGCGGCCGGCTGGATCGCGAAGCTCACCGAGGAAGGTGTGATCACCGGCGGGCACCTTGAGGGCCCGTTCCTGGCCCGCTCCCGGTGCGGAGCGCAGGACCCGGCCGCCCTGCGCAGGCCCGACCTCGGGGAGCTGCGGACCCTGCTCGACGCCGGACGCGGGTCGATCCGGCAGGTCACGATCGCGCCGGAGCTCGACGGCGCGATCGACCTGATCCGGGAGCTGACCGATCGCGGCGTCATCGCCGCGATCGGACACACCGACGCGACCTACGACCAGGTCAAGGCGGGCATCGCGGCCGGGGCCCGGCTGGTCACCCACGCCTGCAACGGGATGCGCGGGCTGCACCACCGCGAGCCCGGCCCGACCATCGCGGCGATCGAGGACCCGGACGTGGTCCTCGAGGTCATCAACGACGGGCTG